>CAZSKV010000076.1:0-3697 GCA_964607495.1 uncultured candidatus Brocadiaceae bacterium | reverse complement strand
GCGGTCACCACTGCCTGAACCAACCGGCGATTCCTACCGCGCGCCGAGCCGCTTCAGCATCGCGTCGATGTCGAGCGGATCGATCAGCTGCGTCGACACGGAGAGCGAACCGAGGTTCAGGTTGCGCGCGAGCTCGAGCGCGACGTAGGTGCTGCCGCCGGCGGTCGCGAGGGCTTCGCGCCGCAGCTTCTGTCCCTCGGCTTCGGCCTCGCGGCGCAGGCGCGTCGACTTGGCGTCGAGCTCGGCGGCGAAGAGGTCTGCCTTGGCCTTGGTCTCGGTCACGATCTTCTTGTAGAGCGCGCGTTGCTGCGCGATCTGCTTCTCGTTCTCGGCCCGCAGCTCGGTGACCTTCTTGTCGCGTTCCTGGTTGATGACCTGCACCGCGGCCTCGGTGTCGGCCTCGATCTTCTGGGTCCGGCCCTTGGCCTCGGTCGCCTTGGTCTTGGCGATGTTGAGCTCGCGGTCCTGCTGGGCGAGCACCTTGTCCTTGATGCGCTGCTCGAATTCCTTGTCGAACTCGAGCGCGCGGATCAGGATCGCGACGAGATCGACATGGATCGGGTCGAGCTGGGTCTTGAGCTCCTTCTGCATCTGGTCGGCGACGCGGTGGCGCACGAGGGGGTCGTAGAACTCCTCGGTGTTCAGCGAGCCGAGCTGGTTGGTCAGGATGCGCTTGGCCTCGTTGCGGACGGTCTGCTTGTAGCGGTCGGCGGCGCCGAACTGCGCGAGCACCTTCCAGACGCTGTCCTTCTTGATCTCGTACTTGATCGTCACGTCGAGCGTGACGCGCGCGCCGTCACTGGAGTTCACGACCAGCGGCGGGTCGCTCTCGCCCTCCTCGTCGTGTTCGCGCACGCGATTCATGTGGAGCGTCTGCACGGTGGTGTCGAACACGTTCCAGGTGTGGAACGGCCCGATGTCCCAGTGGAATCCCGGGCCGAAGTCCTTCTGGATCAGGCCGCTGGTCCACTGCGCATTGCAGATCCCGATCTCGCCGGGGCGGATCTTGATCGTCAGCGACAGCAGCGCGAGGCCGAGGATCGTCATGCCGATCAGCAGGAACGCGAGGTTTCGCAGCAACTTCACTTGTCCTTCTCCTTGGTCTCGAGTTCGACCTTCTGGATGCGGGGATCGGTCGAATAGGGCACGCCGGTGATCACGGCCTTCTGCAGCGCCTTCGCGTACTCGAGCCGCACGAGGTTCAGCCCGCCTTCGCCGGCGAGCGAGGCCGCGAGCGCCCGCATGCCCTCCGCCTCGGCCTTGGCGCGCGCGAGCTGGCCCTTGGCCTCGTTCTGCGCCTGCACGAACATCGCCTCGGCGTTGGTCTGGGTCGTGAAGCCATAGGCTTCGGCCTCGAGCTTGGCGCGCGTGGACTCACCCTCGAGCGAGAGCCGCGCCGTGCGCAGCTCGCCGTCGAGGCGCGCGATCTCGACGTTCAGGACTGCCGTCGCCTCGGCCTTGCGCTTCTTCTGCGACTCGAGGGTCGCGAGCGCGATCTGCTCCTGGCTCTGCACCTCCTGGTCGGCGGCCTTCTTCTCGGAGATCTTCTTCTCGTACTCCTCGTAGAAGCGGAACCGCTCCGGCACGAGGTTCATGACCTCGATCCCGTGCGGCCGCAACAGCTGGTTGAGCTCGGCCTCGGCCTCGAGTCCCTTCCGTGCGCGTTCACCCGACGAGTAGAAGTCGTCGGTCTTCATCTCGCCGAACTTGTAGCGGATCACCGCGCGCGCGTAGTCACGGGCCCATTTCAGCTTGTAGGCGTCGACCTCGCGCCATTGTCTGCTGCGATCGACGGCGACCTGCACGTACTGCGTCGCGAGACCGCATTCGGGGATCACGCGCTCGGCGATGACCTTCGAGTCCTGGACCAGGCGGTAGTTCAGGGCGACGTCGAGGTGCACGTCGGAGCCATCCCTGGTCTTGATGTCGAGTGCGTCCTTGTTCGCGTTCAGGTCGGCCATCCGCAGCGACTGCACCGTGTTGTCGATCACGTAGAAGTCGGTGTAGATCCCGCAATAGAACTGCGAGCCAGGGCGGACGACGACGTCGATGTTGCCCGAAAGGTTGTTGACGAAGACCCCGATCTGCGAGCCGTTGATGCTGCCGACGCGCATCGTCCACAGCGACAGGATCGCGAGCAGGACCACGGCGATGATCGGGAGGATCGGGATCGAGACAGGGTTGCGGCGGATCGTGATGTCCATGGCGGAAGGCGGCCGGTTACGGTGACAGGCGGCATGGATTCATACCGGCACGAAGTGGCCGAAGACAGCGAGCCGTGCGCCGCCCTGCGCGAATACCGGGGCGGCGGGCCGGTCGCGCTGCTGCACTCGTGCGGACAGGGGCCGGCCTTCCTGCTGACGGAACCGGTCGCCGAACTGACGCTCGCGGCCTCCGCCTGGCAGGGGGCCTTCGACCGCCTGCACGAGTTCCTCGCCGTGCACGCGCAACGCCGCGTCGCGGGCTGGCTCGGCTACGACCTGCGCGACGACGTCGAGGCGTTGCCGCGCACGATCCGGGAGGACTTCGCGGTGCCCGTCCTGCACGTCGCCGCGTATGCGCGGTGCCGCGAGTGGACCACGACGCGCGTGCCGCCGGACGCGGCGGCCTTGCGCGTACCCGCCCTACGCGTACACACGTCCCGCGCCGACTACGAGCGCCGGGTCGCGGCGCTGATCGAGCACATCCGCGCGGGGGACATCTTCCAGGCCAACCTCACGCAGCCCTTCTCGGCCGAGTACGGCGGCGACCCACGCGCGCTCTTCCAACGGCTCTGCCACACGAGTCCGGCCCCCTTTGCGGCCTATCTCGAAGACGGCCACGGCACCTGCGTGCTCTCGTCCGCGCCCGAGGAGTTCCTCTGCTGCGACGGATCCGAGGTGCGCACGCGCCCGATCAAGGGCACGCGCCCGCGCGCGCCGATTCCGGCGCAGGACGCCGGTCTGCTGCGCGAGCTGCTGGCCAGCGACAAGGACCTGGCCGAGCTCACGATGATCGTCGACCTGCTGCGCAACGACCTCGGCAAGGTCGCGCAGGTCGGCAGCGTCGCGGTGGGACCGTTCCCCGAGCACGCGAGCTATGCGCAGGTGCATCACCTGTTCGCGACGGTGCACGCGCGCCTGCGGCCTGCTCTGCCGGCGGTCGAGCTGCTGCGGGCTACGTTCCCTGGCGGCTCGATCACCGGGGCGCCGAAGTTGCGCGCGATGGAACTGCTCGAAGCCCACGAACTCGTGCGCCGGGGCGCCTACACCGGCGCCATCGGCTGGTTCGGGCCGGGCCCGCGTCTGCACCTGAGCATTGCCATCCGCACCTTGACGTTGGCCCACGGCCGGTTGCGCGCCAATGCCGGCGGTGGCATCACGGCCGAGAGCGACCCGGCGGGCGAGTACGAGGAGACGATCCACAAGATCGCCGGCATCGCACGGGCGCTCGGCGCGATCGGCGCCGATGGGGGTGTGCGGCTGGTCGAACCCAACGGCTAGAGGCCGCTGTCAAGCCGGCGCGAGATTCGGCACTGCGGCATTGACCGGGTGCCACGGCCCGCTACAGGAACGACGTGCAACAGGCGCGTGGTCAGACGCGCCGGGAGGGGCACATGAATCGTCTACTGCTGCTCGGCAATGCGCTGCTGGCCGTCTGCCTGCTCGCGTTGCTGTTCGTGAACGGGCGCGAAGCCCAGGCCCATCGTCGTGGCGAG
>CAZSKV010000075.1:0-1669 GCA_964607495.1 uncultured candidatus Brocadiaceae bacterium | reverse complement strand
GCGCGCTCGCGGCGGCGGGCAACAACCGGCTGCTGTTCGCGGCCGACGACGGCAGCAGCGGCACTGAGCTCTGGGTCACCGATGGCACCAGCACCGGCACGCTGCGCGTCGCCGACCTGAACCCGGGGGCCGGCAGCTCGGCGCCGGGCGCGGCCTTCGCGGTGTCGAACCGCGTGTTCTTCGCCGCCGACGACGGCCAGCGCAACCAGGAGCTCTTCACGATGCCACTCGCCACGGTCGGCGCCGCCCTGGTCGAAGCGGTGGGCACCGGCTGCCTCGGCTCCAACGCGAAGGCGCCGCAGATGCAGGCCTCCGGCCTGCCGGTGCTCGGCAACCTGGCCTTCGCGCTCGGCGTGCGCGACGCGCGCGCGAGTGCGCCCGCGGTGATGCTGCTCGCGAACGCGAGTGCGAGCCTCGTGCTCGGCGGTGGCTGCACGCTCTACGTGGGCGGCACGGTCGCCAATCTCCCGGCGGCGACCAACGCGAGTGGCGTGGCGACGGTCCCGGTCGCGATCCCGAACAACCTGGCGTTCGTCGGCGTCGAGCTCTGGGCGCAGTTCGGCATCGCCGATGCCGGGGGCAGCTACCTCGGTGCGGTCACGATCAGTGACGGCACGCATCTGCTGCTCGGCAAGTGAGTGGCGGCTCAGACCTGTTTCTGCAGCAGCGTGAGCACCTCGACGTGCTCCGTATGCGGAAACAGATCTGCGAGCCGGCAACGCCCGACCCGGTACCCCCCGGCGCCGAGCCGGTCGAGGTCCCTGGCCAGCGCCTCGGCCGAGCAGGCGACGTGCAGCAGTTGCGGGGCGCCAATTCGCAGGGCCGCGGCGGCGCCGTCGGCCATCAGGCCGGCCCGCGGGGGATCCACGATCAACAGATCCGTGGCGCCTGCGGGTTCGTAGGTGGCGAACGGCCCTTCACTGACCTGCACCTGCGGCAACGCGTTCGCCGCGATGTTGGCTGCGGCGTCGCGGCAGGCTGAGGGCGAACTCTCGCGGATCACGATCGAGCGGGCGCCGTAGCGGGCCGCGCGCAGGCCGAACGCACCGCCGCCGCCATAGCCGTCGACGATCCGCAGACCGTCGAGCGGGCCGAGCAGCGCGAAGGCCGGCGCGTAGAGCACGGCCTCCGCATCGCGGTGGCTCTGTGCGAAGCTCGCGAACGAGATCCGGAACGTGAGTCCGGCCGCGCGATCGATCAGGTGGTCGCGGCCCCAGAGGGTCTCGGACTCGCGCCCGAGCAGGGCATTGCCCGGCGCGTCGTTCTGGTTGCGCACGATCCCGACCGGCTCCAGCACCCGGCCCTGCTGGTCGCGCAGACCGTGGGCGGCGGCGCGCAACTGGCTGAGCAGCGCCTCGGGTTGCGGCACGGCGCCGGCCGTGGTCACGAGACCCAGCAGCAGTTCCCCGGTGCCCGGGGCGATCCGCGCCGAGAACGCGCGCACGAAGCCCTTGCCGGTCGCTTCGTCATAGGGCTCGAGGGCCTGGTCGCGGAGGATCGCGAGCACCCGCTTGCCGAGCAGGGTCAGGGCCCGCTCCTGGATCATGCACTCCTGGATCTCGACGACGTCGTGCGAGCCACGCGCATAGATCCCCATCGTCAAGCGCCGCCGGCGGTCCGGTTGGATCGGATACAGGATCCGGGTGCGGTCGCGGCGCGGCGTCAGGAG
>CAZSKV010000074.1:0-20047 GCA_964607495.1 uncultured candidatus Brocadiaceae bacterium | reverse complement strand
AGCTGAACGTGTTCCCCTCCGGCGGCACCGCAGCCTCCAGCACCACCGACATGGACGTGATGGCGATCACCAACATCTCGCCGACGACGACGCCCGTGGTGCTGAACCTCACGAAGTTCGCGACCCCGACGCAGATCGCGTCGTGGGGCACGGCGAGTCTCGGCACGAGCGGGAACGCCGCCAACAGCACACCGAGCCTGCGCGGCGCGCTGTCGCCCGATGCGAAGCGCTTCGCGTTCCTCACCGGGGCCGGCACTGCCGCCGTCCCGCATCAGATCGCGGTGGTGCGCACCGATGGCAGCGACGCCGGGGCCGTCACGTTCTTCACGGCTGGCCAGTTCGACGCCCAGATCGCCCAGTTCGCCGAGCTCTGGTGGGCCAGCCCGACGCGCCTGCTCTTCGCCGGCGGCGGCGCACCGATCTCCGGCACGGTCCCGCCGACCTGGGATCTCTACGCCTACGACGTCGGCCCGAACACGATCACGCCGGTCACCAAGACCACGACCGGCTCCAAGATCCCGCCCTTCACCCAGGGCGGCGACACTGGCAGCCTCGTGATCCGCGCGTCGA
The DNA here is from genome assembly GCA_964607495.1 of uncultured candidatus Brocadiaceae bacterium. Lineage (GTDB taxonomy): Bacteria > Planctomycetota > UBA1135 > UBA1135 > UBA2386 > CAZSKV01. The sequence goes on along the minus strand of CAZSKV010000074.1, from coordinate 19,477 downwards.
TGGTCAGCCAGAACGGGATCTTCTACTACTTCATGCGCCAGCGCGCGTCGGCGACCACGACGATCCCCTCGAACATCGTGGGCGTGAACCTCTTGAGCCTCTCGGTGTTCGACGTGACCGGCAGCGAGTTCTCGTCCGGCACGGCCCCGTCGCTGCGCCCGCTCTTCCCGAACAGCTGGTACGGCCAGCTGATGCGCCGGGCGCCGAACCAGGAGGTCTGGTTCGTCTCGGCCAAGGACACCGGCTCGGCGACCACGTTCACCGACGACGAGCTCTGGCGCTGGAACCCCGAGGCGGGCGCACCCCCCACGCAGGTCACGGCCTTCAACGGCACGGGCTCCTCGACGAGCCTCGTGCGGCAGATCAACGACCTGCGCTTCCGCCAGGACTGGCAGAAGGTCGCGTTCTCGGTCGGGATCGGCACGGCGGCGACCAACCCCGAGGATCTCTACGTGCTGAACACGAGCGGCGGCACGCCGACGAAGATCACGCGCACGCCGGCGGCAGGTGGCCAGGGCATCCGGCGCGGCTCGGTCGCGTTCACCCCGACCCCGCTCGAGGGGATCGTCTGGTCGATGGGCACCAACTCGCGCACGCTGCCGACGCTCGGCAGCGCCGCCTGGTGGTGCGATCTCTCGGGGAACTCCGCGCCGCTGCTGCTGACCGCGCTGCCGAGCAGCACGGTCGCCAAGCACACGTTGATCCTGAACGTCTCGCCGATCAATCCCTGATCAGCTGGTCACCCGCTCCTTGAACTCGAGCGTCTCCGCGTCGAGGCGGACCTTGTCGCCGACGTCGGTCAGGAGCGAGACCTTGACCTTCAATCCGTTCTCGAGCACCGCCTCCTTGAGGCCCGAGCCGCCGCCGCGCATCGGCGGCGCAGTCTCCTTGACCACGCCGACCACGCTCTGCGGCAGCGAAATCGTCACGAGCTTGCCGGAGACGAAGAAGCCCGGGTAGGTGTCGCACTGCCACATGAGCGCGTCCTCGGCCGCTTCGTGCGGGCAGCGCACCTCCTCGCCGTCCTCGGTGTAGAACACCTCCTCGGCCCCGTCACGGTACGAGTAGCTCAGCTCCTTGATCTCGTTCTCGAGCACTTCGTACTTCGTGTCGCCGTGCTCCTTGAGTTCGCTCACGCGCCCGGTCAGCAGGTCCTTGAGCTTGAGCTGCACGAAGAGCCGGCGATCGTTGCGCAGGATGTTCCAGTGGAACACCGAGCACATGCGGCCCTGGTGGGAGACGAGATAGCCTTTGCGGAGGTCGAGCGCGGCGAGTTCCATCGGAGGTCCTGAGAAAAAGGCGGAGCAGTCTAGGCACGAGCCCCCGTCGGCGCCACCCGCGGGAAGGTCGCGGCATAGCGGCGGTGGTAGAGGAACGCGATCACGGTCGCGCCGCCGAGCACGGCCGCAGCGAAGAAGAACGGGCTGTGCGGCCCATGCGCCTGGAAGAACCAGCCGGCGGCCGGCGGACCGGTCATGCGCGCGAGGCTGCCGAGCGACTGGTTGATCCCCAGGTACGCACCCTGGGCCTCGGGTGGCGAGGCCCGCGAAGTGAGGCTCGTCATCGACGGGTTGTTGATCCCCAGGCCAAAGGGCATCACCGCGCAGCCGACGATCACGAGCCACCAGGCCCCGGCGGCACCGACGATCAGGAAGCTCGAACCGAGCAGCAGCGGGCCGGCGACCGCGAGCGCGGTCTCGCCGAAACGTGGCACGAGGCGGCGGATGAAGCCGCCCTGGATCAACGCCGAGATCACGCCGATGAACGCCAGGTAGCGCCCGGCGATCGGCGAAGCGGCCATGATCTGGTCGAGCGTCGCGTGCTCGATCGCGACCGGGACGCCGAACTCCGCCGGGTAGGCGGCGAGGCCGAAGCGCGTGAACATCGCCTCGAAGCACGAGAACGCGAAGATCGCGAGGAAGTAGAGCAGCATCACGCCGCCGATCCTGGGCTCGCGCGCGGCGTGCCTGAGCTCGCCGAAGCCGAAGAGGCGCGTGCCGCTGCGCCCCGTGCGCGCCGGTTCCGGGAGGTTGCGCCAGCCGAACGTCGCCGCGGCGAGCGAGAGCAGGCAGGCGGCGTAGCCGGGTGCCGCGGTCGAGAAGCGCGTGAGCTCGCCGCCGACCAGCGGCCCGATCGTGAAACCGATGCCGAACGCCGCCCCGATCATGCCCATGCCCTTGGCCCGCTCCTCGGGCCTGGTGACGTCGGCGACGTAGGCGTGCGCGGTCGCGATGTTCGCGCCGAAGAAACCCGCCAGCAGCCGCGACACGAACAGCAGCGTCATCGAGTCGGCCTGGGCGAAGAGCAGATACGAGAGGCCGGTGCCGACCAGCCCCCCGAGCAGGACCGGCCGCCTCCCGATCCGGTCGGAGACCTTCCCCCACAACGGCGCGAACACGAGCTGCATGCCCGAGAAGCACGAGAAGAGCAGGCCGAGCTCGACTTCGCTCGCGCCGTATGCCTTCGAGTAGATCGGCAGCAGGGGGATGATGATCCCGAACCCCAGCAGGTCGATCAGCACGGTCAGGAACACGGTCACCAACGGCTTCATGCGCGGCGCACCGTATCCACGCGGTATAAGCTGCGCCCCCCCTTTCCCCCTCAAGCCCCGCGATGACCAATTCCCACGTGGCAGCCGGCCAGGTTGTCTCCATCCACTACACGCTCAAGCTCGACAACGGCGAGGTCGTCGACAGCTCCGAGGGGCAGGGCCCGCTCGAGTACCTGCATGGCGCGGCGAACATCGTCCCCGGCCTCGAACGCGCACTGAACGGCCTCGCGATCGGCGATCTCTTCCAGGTCACGGTGTCCGCGGAGGACGGCTATGGCGAGCACGACACGGAGGCCGAGCAGACGGTGCAGCGCGCGATGTTCCCCAAGGATGTGAAGCTCGAGGCCGGCATGCAGTTCGCGGCCCGCGGCGACGACGGCCAGCCGATGCCGTTCACGATCACCGAGGTCGAGGGCGACACCGTGCAGATCGACTTCAACCATCCCCTGGCCGGCGAGACGTTGCACTTCTCGGGCAGCGTGGTCGCGATCCGGGCCGCGACGCAGGAAGAGACGCAGCACGGGCATCCGCATGGGCCGGGTGGGCATCACCACCACGGCCACGATCACTAGGCGGCGTCGTTTCACCAGGTCCTCGCGGCACTCTGGGCCGGCGCCGCAGATCTCCTCCCTCGAGCGTGCGGAGTACGGCGCCCTCTTCGTGCAGCAACCCGGGCCGACCCTCGCGTTCGCGCGAGCATCACGGATCGCACGCCCGCGAGCCATCGATGTTACCGACGCGCTCCGTTGCACTATCCTGGTCATGTCGGCGCCCGTCTCGCCCGCGCTGGCGAGGGGTTCGACGCGTCCGCCTGGTCGAGATAGAAAGGAGGAAAGCGATGCGAGCTTCGCGAACGATCTGCCTGCTGCTGCTGGGTTGTGTGACAGGGGGGGGTAACGGCTCAGTCTGGGGACTGGCTTCCGGTCCGCACCAACTTCGTGTTCCACGTCTGGGTGGATCCGCTCTTCGGTGACAACGCGAGAGCCGTGGCCCAGAACCCGCAGATCAACGGCCCTGGGCTCTGGCCGCTCGACATCCATCCAGAGATGCCCTCGAGCCAGAACGGCAACGTCAAGCCGATCACCGGCGTGTTGCAGCACGCCCCGTTCCCGTTCCAGACGCTGACCGGCGCGAGTGGCGCCATGGCCTACGCGGACGGCCTGTTCCTGACGAGCGGAACTCCGGCGCGGAAGTCGGTCTGGACCAACAGCCGGACCAACCGGACCCTGACCCACGTCGTCGTCCACTTGCTGCCCGGGTTGTACGGGCCGCGCAGCGTGCCCGGCCTGCCGGACATCGATCCGGCGACCGGGATTCCGTTCAACGGCGAAGCTTGGCCGGCGACGCTGCCGGATCGGGTGTCGCTGCAGGGAACCTCGGCGCTGGACACGATCCTGGATGCCAGGAAGCAGGTGAGTCCGAACCCGATCCTGCACGTCAACGATCCCGCGTTCTCCAGCAACTGGATCACTTCGCATCTCGAGTCGTTCGTGGACGGGATCACGTTCCGCCACGCCCGCTCCGACCACCTGACGCCGGGCTCGGGCGCCGGGATCTACTTCAGCGCCCGCGGCATCCAGCAGCCCGTGCCAATCTACGGCTATGTCACCAACTGCATCTTCAGCGACAACACCGTGGGCATCGGGCTGGACAGCTACGCATCCGCCACGGACACGGTCGGCATGCGTCCGGCGCTGCTGAACAACACCTTCGCCTGGAACGGGGTCGGACTCTATGCCGGAGGCGTCACCCCGACTCTCGAGACCGGAGTGATCAGCGTCCACAACCCGATGGTCGCCAACTGCATCTTCGACTCGGGCAGTCCGTCCGGATACGTGCCGGGGGTCGCAGGGTTCCAGGGCGTGGCCGCGCAGATGAAGCAGATCAAGTCGCTGGGCACGCCCGTCTACCTCACGAATCCGGGAAACGCGGCTGCCGGCCTCGACTTCAACGCCTGGGAGTCGACCTTCGTGAACCTCACCACCAGCGTCGATGCCAACTGGCCATGGCCGGCGCAGAGCCACACAGTTACCTGGCTCGGGCCGCGTGTCGACCTCCTTCCGTACACGCGGGGCGGCCCTGGCGCCGCGCGCTCCGGATCGCTGTACGTGAACGACATGCTCCGGAACTCCGGCTTCGGTGGCACGGGCGTCGACTACTCGCCCCACGATTTCCGGCTGGCGCCGTTCGTCACGCCGTCTTCGACGCCCCCCGGGCTGCTGGCGCCGCCGGTCCCGAACCCGCTCGTGGACCAGGGGGTCGACGACACGCTGACCGGCCCGCTCGTCTCGGCGTTCCCGATCACGGGCGCCAATGGGCGCGTCCTGGCCGACCGTCCGGGGCTGCCCTGGGGCAAGGATGACACGCGCATGGACGGGTGGTGGTGCGACGCCGAGGGCTACGGGAACGAGCGCGTGTTCGCGTACCCGGGGAGCACCTTCACCCCGGGGATGGTCCTGCCGGACATCCAGCTGCGCAGCCGCATCGATCTCGGAGCGGACGAGCTCGGCACCCTGGTGATGGCCGGGATGCTGGACGGGACCAGGCTGTTCGCGGACGGTGCGCCGAACGCGACGTTCAGCCTGCACATCCGCGTGCTCTTCTTCGATCTGGTGGGTACGGGCACGCACCCACGGCCGCGGTTCAACACGAGGGGAGGGTATTTCGATCCGGCAACGGATTCGCCGGCGTCGTACACGTGGCATGCGCACGTGCAGGTTGCAAGCGACCATGTGTCCCCCACGAACAACTACACGCGGATGGGGAGCTATCCGTTGCAGAGCATGCGATGGGTGATGCACACGGTGTACCCGACGTATTGCCCGGAGCACGAGCGCAACCTCGATGCCGACTTCAGTGGGCACATGATCCCGGATCCGCAGGGCTACTGGGGGTTTCTGCTGCGGTCCTCCCCACCCTTCGGTCCGATCGACTGCTATGGCTCCGACTCCTGGTATGCAACAGCCAATCCCCCGGTGATGACGTTGGACAACCCGGCGTTGTTCAACAACCTGGGGGCGGTGCAGCCGCATAGGAAGCCCGATGGCAATCCAGGACTCTTCGGTCTGGTCTGGACGTTCCCCTACGACAAGTGCGTGAACCCTCCGGGCACCTACTCGCTCGCGGGTGGGACGCGGCTGGTGGGTGCGAGCGCCCAGTTCGGCCCGTACACACCCTGCACCGGAGGAGCGACCTACACCGTGGGTCCGTGGGGATACGGGAGCACGGCTACAGGCTGTCCGGACGTACTCCCGCTCCCGGCAGGCAGCGCCAATGCCGGCAGAGGCATCCGGTACAACTGCGAAGTGGCGGGGAGTGCGGGCACCCCGTCGAACCTGCAGACCTTCCTGGTCGTCCTGAACACCGCTCCGGAACAGGCGGCATCCGGGACACGAACCACCCTGATCGCCCCACGCGCACCGACCCTCGAAGAACTGCTCTCCCGTATCCGCGCATCGGGGAGGAGCCGCTAGCCATGCATGCCAGACGCCTCCTGTCTGCAGCCTGGCTGGTGTTCCTGGCTGCTCCGCTGTGGGCACAGCCGCAGCTCCCGAAGTTCGGCAACTGGTGGCCCTCATACCAGTTCTTCGGTGGGACCGAGATGGGCACCGAACTCGCCGATATGAACGGGGACGGCTGCCTCGACATCATGCAACCGGGCGTACTGGCAACTCAGCCAATACTGAACATCAACCGGGGCAACTGCCGATTCGAGTATCGCCTAGGCACCGGCTGGCCATATCAGCTCTTTGCTGTAGCGAGCCGCTATGTGGCCACAGGGGACGTGGACGGTGATGGTGACATCGATGTAGTGTCGCCCTCCGATCTCGGTCAGTTGGGCTCTCCGGACAAGGCCCTGTATCTGAACGACGGCCAGGGCAACCTGCGCTACGACACGACCGGGAGGCTGCCGACCACGCACTTCAACGGCATGTCCGCGGTGTTGCATGATCTCGACGGCGATCGCGACTTGGACCTGATCGCGCTGAACTGGGATGCGCAGGCAATGAACCGGCTCGCGCCGCTGCAGATCCTGGTCAACGACGGCACCGGGCGCTTCGCGGACGAGTCGAGCACGAGGTTCCCCAGGTTGCCGGCACTGTGGATCGATGCCGCGGTACTTGACGTAAACCGCGATGGCTATCCGGACATCGCTGCCGGGGGCTACGGCAACGTCCTCGAGATCTGGATGAACAATGGGACGGGCCGGTTCACGCTGGGCCAGGTGCTGCCCTACGGCGTCGATGGGCTGAAGGCCGCGGATCTCGACGGCGATGGCTGGATCGATCTTCTCTCTGGGGGCTCCAACCGACTCTACATGAACCGGAACGGGATCATGGTCGACGAGTCGTACAGGCTGCCCGCCAATAGCACCTTCTACCGGGCAGCGCCCGTGGACCTCGATCAGGACGGAATGCTCGACCTGGTCCTGTCTAGCGGCGTGCTGCGAAACTCCGGCGGCGCGGTGTTCACCAACGTGACTGCACTGGTGACCTACAACACGCCCTGGCCGGCGGGTTCGTATTGCTCGACCGCGGACATGGACGGGGACGGCGACGTAGACGTCGTCTGGAACCGCCCGCAGCAATGCGGCGTGATGCTGAACCTCCGCTCGCACATCCAGGCACCGGCCAGCGCCTTGCGCGGCCAGGTGTTCGGCGCCGACCTCTTCGGCCGCCCCAACGAGCTGATGCTGCCGTGCGTCGGCGTGAAACTGGGCCGGTTCGAGGTGCCCGGTCTCGGCCTGTGGCGCCTCGATCCGACGGCCATGGCGCCACTGCCGACGATCGGGTTGACCGGCTTCCCGAGCCTGCTCTCGCTGCCGATCCCGAACGATCCGGCGCTCGCGAACCTGACCTTCTACTTGCAGGCAGTGCACTTGCAGCAGGAGCCGGGCGGCGTGCGCTACCGCACCTCGCACTGGCGCGAGATCACGATCCAATGATCTGCGCGAATCCTGGCTTCGCGCGCCGCTGTCCATCAGGGCTCGGCACCGGCCCTTGCCCGAGGTTGGGGGGCGCTAGCGCATGAGGCCGAGAAGACCATCAAAGGTTCTCAACCGCCTGCGCGCCCTACCCGCGGCGTGATCGACTGCTCGAGAGGATCGAGCGCCAGCACGTACCCGGCGGCACCGCTGCGCAGGCAGGCCTCGGCCTCGCGCCGCGCCTGGGCCTCGTCCCCACCCCAGGCCTGCAGCACGGGGAGCAGCGGCCGCTCGGCATGGCCCTTCGCGCGGCTCCAGCCCCGCAACCAGGCGATCCGATCGCTGGGCCAGTCGGCGGGCTTGCGGAAGGTCCGCGCGAGCGCGAGCAATCCGATCGGTTCGGGGTCCGCCGCGACCGCGCCCCAGGCGATCGCGAGCTGCTGCCAGCACGGACTCGCCGCGCAGTCGACGCCACCGCAGGGACCGGATTGGTCCGTGCTCTCGCACTCGCTCGCCAGCACGGCGATGACCCGCGCGCCGCGCGCGATCCGGCGCACGCTGGCGGCGAACTCGGCCGCGTAGTTGCGCGGCAGCGGCGTGCCGACCCTGGTCTTGCGCGCGAGCGGCGTCCAGCGGCAGAGCAGGTTGCCGCAACCACAGGACGAAGGCGCGTCCTGCAGGTCGTTCAGGAACACGTGGTCCACCGGCGGAGCTTCCGCCAGCAACGCGGCCGTGCGCGTCAGCTGCAGCAGCCACGCCTCCTTGCTCGAGATCGGCACCCAGGGGAACGCGCGCACGACCTCGCCGGGCCCCGGGACCGGCACCGTGGGGTACGCATGCCGCCAGCCCTCGTGGCCTTCGAGGGTCGCAACCAGCTCGGGATGGGTTTCGGCCAGGATCGGCGAGCGTCCGACTTCGAGCCAATAGCCGACCTGGCAACCGTGCGCGCGGACCGCGCCGACGGCGGCCGCGAGGTTCCGTGCCGACTCGTCGAGGCGCAGCAGGACGCAGCGCTCGCCCTGCGCGGCGATCGCGGCGATCCGCGCCGGCTTCGCCTCGGCGGCATCGATCAGCACGGCCCGCAGCGGGCCGCGGTCCCGGGTCGGGCCGGCAGCACAAGCCACCAACAGGACCAAGCCGCACGATCCGAGGCCGCAGCGCATGCGGGCGTTCTTTAGCATCCCGTGCGGCGACTTTCCTGCACCCGTTCCGTCCGCGGACGGACTTCACTCTGCGTGCGCACTGCGATGCCGGACCTGAAACCGATCGACCTCCCCCTGCTCGTGCGGGCGCACCAGGTCGGCGTCTGGCGCTACCTGCGCTTCCTCGGCGCGGCCCCGGGCGAGGCCGACGAGTTGACGCAGGAGACGTTCGTGGCGGTCTGGCAGCGGCCGTTCGTCGCGCCCGACGCGGCGCGCACGCAGGCCTACTTGCGGACCGTGGCACGGAACCTGTTCCTCAAGCGCGTGCGCCGTGCGCGTCAGGAACCAGTGCACGTCGATCTCGCGGACGTCGAGGCCGACTGGCAGCGCTTCGCCGGCGAGGACGACGGCGAGAGCTGGCTCCTCGCGCTGCGCTCGTGCCTGCAGGACGTGACCCCGCGCGTACGCGAGGCGCTCGAGCTGCACCTGGCCGCGGGCCTGTCGCGCAAGGAGACCGGCGTCCGCCTCGGGATGAGCGAAGACGGCGTCAAGAGCCTGGTCCAGCGCAGCCGCCAACAGCTGCGCGAGTGCATCGAACGGAGGCTTTCGCGATGAGCGAGCGCAACGAGGAGAGACTGTTCGCGACCGCGATCGAAGAGCTGCTCGGCAATCGGACGCCGCCCGACCTGACCGCACGCATCCTGGCGCGCACGCGCGGCGAGACCGTGCCCGTACCGGGGCCCGTGCCGACCGCGTCGATGCGGCGCGTGTGGCAGCGCCGGGCCTTCCTCTGCGGCGCGGCGGCCGGCGTGCTGGCCACGATCGGACTCTGGTCGGCGTTGCGCACCGAGCGTGCGACGCCGCTGCTGCGCGTCGAGGTCGTGCAAGGCGCCCTGCGCGCCAACGGCGTCGAGCAGCGCGCGCCGGCGGTCTGCCAGCTGACCCCCCGCCCGCGCGACCAGTGGCGCATGCTCGCCAGCGGACCGACCCATCTGGATCTGGCGGAACTCGGCGCCCTGCGCCTTGCCGCGGATTCCCTGCTCGAGGTGCAAGACATGACTTGGAACAAGACAGAGTTCGGCGGCGGATTCCTCGCCGGGGCGCTGACGATCGGCGTGATCAGCGGCGCGGCCTACTGGTTCGGCGACGGCCACAGCGCGGCGGCCAAGGCCGGCGACACCCTGCAGCTGCGCGCCGGCCAGCCGGCCCAGATCACGATCGACGGCGACCAGCTCGCGGCCCTCGAACGCGGCAGGAGCGAGCTCGAGCAGCAGCTCGCGGCCGCGCGCGCGCGGATCGACCAGCTCGAGACCAGCGCCCAGCGCACGTTGGTCGCCGCCGCGGCGAGCAGGCCGAGCCAGCCGAGTGCCGCCGAGGCCGAGGAGAAGTCCGGCCCGAAACCGGCCCGCTTCGGCTATCCAGGGTTCGAGGACGCGCTCGCCGAGGTCGACTGGGACGTCACCGGCGCGGCGTTGAAGGAGATGGTCGCCGTGATGGACGAGCTGCTGCAGTCGCTCGAATCCCCCGATGCCGAACCTGGCGAACTGCCGGTCGAGCTGCTCGGCAAGCTCAGCGAGGAGAACGGCAAGCTCGTGCAGATGGCGCTGAAGCTGGTCAAGCACAAGCTGCCGGGCACGGGCGTCAACGGCGTCTATACGCACCCCCTGCTCGCGAGCAACCAGATGCACGCGACGCTGCAGAAGATCGGCATCCCGCTGACCGAGGCGCAGCAGGCCGCGCTGCACAAGGTCGCGAGCCACTACTCGGGCGCGGACGACCAGCGTCGCCTGCGCTATCCGGCCGACACGCCGCTGTTGCAGAGCTTCGTCGACGAGCTCGAACTGAAGGAACGCTTCTATGCCGAGGCGAAGGGCTTGTTGACGCCCGAGCAGCAGCGCGCGCTCTACCCCCAGGCCACGAGCTCGCGGATCGGGATGAACATGTTCTCGAGCGGCCTGGCCCTGGCGCCGCTGCTCGAGACCACGAAGGTCCAGGGGCCGGCGGACTTCGGGTCTGCGGTCGCCAACGCCTACGGGCGCGAGCTCGGTCTCGACGCCGCCGGGCAACAGCGTCTGGGCGAACTCACGGGCTCGTGGGCCAACCGGCTGCCGCAGGCGATGTTCGAACCGACGCGCGAACATCCGGGCGGCCTCGCGACGATCATGCTGCCGAAGGAGCGCGCGTTCACGGCCGCGCGCGAGCAGCTGGCACTGCTGCAGCAGATCTCGTCGTCGATGCAGCTGACCCCCGAGCAGCAGCAGAAGCTGCGCAAGGCCTTGCGCGTGCGCGTGCCGGTCGTGTCGGCCAAGAAGTGAGGCGTGTGGTAGAGTCGGCGCTCCCCCCCGTGCCTGCCCGACCACCGGAGCCCTCCATGACCATCCGCATGATCCCCGCGGCGCTCCTGCTCTGCGCCGCTCTCGCCGCCCAGTCCTACACCGTCTCGCCGGCCGCCTACACGAGCGCGCAGGGCAACGCCACCAACCCGATTCCGTTCCAGTACCTCGCGGCCCGCTACCAGCAGATCCACGGCGATCTGAAAGGCGCTCCCGCCGTGATCCAGGGCATGTCGGTCCGCCGCGGTGCAGCGGCCCAGGCGAACGCGATCGCCCGCACGCTCGACCTGACCGTGCGCTGCGCCAACAGCGACATCACGAAGGTGTCCGCGACCTTCGCCGCGAACTACATCGGGGCGACGACCACGGCCCTGCCCAAGACCTCGGTCAACTTCCCGGACTGGACCGTGTCGGGCGGCAACCCGGAACCATGGTCCATCGTCGTGCCGTTCACGGTGCCGTTCGTCTATGTCGGCATCAACGACCTGCTCTGGGAATGGGCAGTCGAGAACAACGGCACGGGCAGTGGCAAGAGCTACGCCGCCGACGCCTACTCCGGGATCTCGGCGGACATGCTGAGCGCGCCCAACGTCACGCTCGGCACCCCGTGCACCGCGACCGGGCAGCCCCAGCCAATGTCCTACGGGCCCCGCTGCTACTCGTCACGCGCGCTGAACTCGTTCTACTACAAGGGCACGGCGCTCTACGGCGCGCCGAACTCGCCGAGTGCGATCCTGCTCGGCGTCGTCAACCCGAACCTGCAGGTGCCGGGCCTGTGCACGAACGTCTACACCGACGGGCTCGTGTCCTTCGCCTCGGTCTCGGCCGGCACGCTCGCGAGCTTCTCGACGCCCGACCTGTTGATCCCGTTCAACGCGGCCTGGGTCGGGGTAAAGCTCTACTCGCAGGCGGCGAGCATCGACACCGGCCGTCCGGGGATCCAGGTGGCTTTGAGCGCCGGCATCGAGAACACGCTGCCGGCACTCCAGCCCGCGGGCGTGACGCCGATCGTGCGGATCTTCGACACGACCTCGGCGACGAACGCGACTGGCACGGTGAACTTCTACGCCTACGGACTCGTCGTCCGCTTCACGCGCTGAGGCGGCTCAGCGCCGTAGCGGCTTCGACAGCCGCTCGAGACACAGGTCGCGCATCTGCTTCATCACCGGCCCGGCCGTGCCGGTGTTGAACGCCGCGAGCGCGCCGGTGCCGGACGGGTGGTGCACGTAGAACACGCTCACGAACTCGCGCTGCCCGCCGGTGTGCGTCGTGATCGGCTCGCCGCCGACCTCGTCGAGGAAGAAGGTCAGGCCGGTGCGGGCCTTGCCCGCGATCGGCAGGACCGGCTTCTGCATCTCTTCGAGCGAGGTGCGGGCCAGGACCCGGCCGGCGGCGGAGTCGGCCGGGACCGCGCCGAGCAGGAATGCGAGATAGCGGGCCATGTCGTCGAGTGGCGCGTTCAGCCCGCCGTTGCTGACCGTGATGCCGGTGTCGAAGTCCGGACCGAGGTCGAGCAGGTCCTGGCCCTGCTTGCGGTAGCTGTGCGCGCGCTGCGCCGCGAGGTGGTACGGCGTGGTGTCGAAGTAGCTACGCAGCATGCCGAGCGGGCGCAGCACGTTCTTGTCCATGTAGACCTCGTAGTCGTCGCCCGAGAGCTTCGCGATCGCCCGGCCGACGAACACGATCCCGAGGTTCGAGTACGACCAGCGCGAGCCCGGCGCGAAATCGATCTCGGTGTAGGGCAGCATCGCGACGATCTGGCTCCACTCGGTGGGCTCGTGCGGGTGCCAGTCCTTGTCGCCGCCGAAGGGCCAGGTCGGCCCGCGGAAACCCGCCGAGTGCGTCAGCAGGTGCTGCACCTGGACGGCCGCGACGCTGCCGTGCGCCGAGTGGACGGCCGTCAGCTCCGGCACGAAGTCGAGCACCGGCTGGTCGAGCCGCAGCCGGCCGCGGTCGCGCAGCTGCATCGCGGCGATCCCGGTGAAGGTCTTGGTTATGCTCGCCCAGTGGTAGATCGTGTCACGGTCGACCTTGCGGCCCTGCGCGCGGTCGGCGAGGCCGTGCGGCTCGAAGCCGAGCACCTCCGTGCCGCGCACGAACATCAGGCTCGCACCGACCACCTGCGCCTGCCCGCAGCCGGCATGGAACGCACGCACGACCTCCGCCCAGGCCGCCGGGAAGTCGAACACCCCGCGGTCCTGGGCCGCGGCCTGGAGACCGAGCGCGACAGCGAACGCGATGGTTGCGCGGCGTCCCATGGCCCTATCCCAGCACCCGTACGGCGAAACCCAGCTCCTGGGAGAGTGCGACCATCTCGCCGAACACGTCGCCATAGGCGACGGCCACATGGTTGGACATGTAGTGCGCCATCAGGGTGTCGCGCGCGATGCCCATGTCGGCAGCCATGAACGGCCACTGGCGCGTCGTGCCGAGCCACCAGGCATCGCGCACCGCCGGCGGCAGCTTCACGACCTCGCCCCGGCCGACGTCCATCCAGAGCCTGCCGCCGCGGATGTAGGCCCGCGCCCAGGTCATGCGGCCGGGCAGGCTCTCGCCGGCGAAGGTGCCGCCCGGGATCGGGAAGTACAGCGACGGCTGCCGGTAGCTGTGCACCCCCCGCAGCGTGTCGGGCGCGTGGTTGAACGCATAGGCCCCGCACGAGCCCGAGTTGAGCAGCACCCACAGGAAGCGCCCCTCGTGCATCGCCCCCCAACGCACGTCGTGGAACATCACCGCCGGGTGCAGGCCCTTCTTGGCGCACAGGCGCTTGAGCATCTCCATCGGCACGACGTTGCCCTGGTCGGCCTCGGTCGCGCAGATCACGGCGCTGCCATCGCTTTCCGGCCGGCAGGTGGAGTTCAACAGACCCTCGGCGAAGTCCGAAGGCGGGCGCGAACGGATCAGGCCGAGTTGGTACTGCCAGCCGATGCAGTCGCCCCGCTCCTCGCGCACCATGTCGAGCACCGCGAGATAGTCGCGCAACTGCTCCTTCGTGCTTTCCGCGCCGAAGTCCTGCGCCGCGGTCTCGCCACCGATGTTCTCGCCCCAGTGGAAGGTCACGCCCTTGTCGCTGCAGAAGCGCAGCGCTGCCTCGATCCGCGGCGCGGCGATCCCGCGGCCGCGCTCGACGATCCAGGCCTGGTCGATCTTGTGTTCGGCGAAACCGTGCTGGTTGAGCAGCCGCGGGCCGAAGCAGCCGTTGATCATCCCCATCGAGGTGTCGCCGAACATCACGACCAGCGCGCGCCGGCGCCGGAACCCTTGTGCGACCTCCTGCGCGCGACGGCGTGCGTCTGGCGTCACCTCGGCGCTGTAGGCGACCTGCGCCGTGGAATGCTGCACGCGACCCGTGGTGCACCACTCGTCGAGCTGCTGCATGAAGCGCACGTCCTGCGTCCAGTCGGCCGCATCGGTCCAGGCCCGCGAGTGGGCGCGGCCAAGGCTCTCGAGGCAGGCGCTGGTGTTCAGGAGACCCACGAGCCCGGGCCAGCGCCCCGAGAAGTTGCTCGCGAGGAGCAGCGGGTTGTCCTTGCCGACGACGCCGTCGCAGGTGTGCGGCCCGTAGAACCAGTGCACGCAGACGCCGAGCAAGGGCTCGTCGATCGGCCCGAGCCTCTCGATCGCATCGGCCGGGCGGGTCAGGAAGCCGGGCACGCGGTAGCTGTCGCGTCCGAGCTTGCGCAGCGCCCGCTCGATCTGTGCGCTCGTCTCCTCGAGCATCGGGATCGCAGCTTCGTTCGGTTTCTGCCGCGCGTCACCGGGCCAGAACAGGGCGATCTTGGGTTTCATCGCAGGGCGGAGCGTAGCCCTGGCGACCACTGCCGGCACCAGGGGCAGACAGCAGTGCCCCGCTCCGGCATGATCCGCGCGCGTGCCTCCCCTCCGTCCATGCCTGATGGTGGCGGCCCTCGCCACGGTGTCCGCCGCCCAGATCGACTTCGCGCGCGAGGTGCGGCCGATCCTCGAACGTGCCTGCTACGAGTGCCACGGACCTGAAAGGCAGAAGAAGGGCCTGCGCCTCGACCTGCGCGCGACCGCGCTCGCGGGAGGCCGCTCGGGACCGGTGTTCGTGGCCGGCGACAGCGCCAAGAGCCTCGCGATCCAGCACATCGAGGCGCGCGACGGCAAGAAGGCGATGCCGCCGAAGTCGGCGAAGAACGGGCCGCTGCGCCCGGCCGAGGTCGAGCTGCTCAAGCGCTGGATCGACAGCGGCCTCACCTGGCCCGACGACGGCAGCCGCGCGAAGAAGCACTGGGCCTACGAGCCGCCGGTAAGGCACCAGCCGGCGGCCGCGGCCACCGACTCCTGGTCGCGCAACGACCTCGACCGCTTCGTGCGTGCCGGGCTCGAAGCAAATCGGCTCTCGCCCTCGCCGGAGGCCGACCGCCGCACGCTCCTGCGCCGGCTCGCGCTGGACCTGACCGGCCTGCCGCCTGCGCCCGAAGAGGTCGAAGCCTTCGTGCACGACCAGACACCGGACGCCTACGCGGCCGCCGTCGACCGTCTGCTCGCCTCGCCGCACTACGGCGAACGCTGGGCCAGGCTCTGGCTCGACCTCGCGCGCTACGCCGACACCAAGGGCTACGAGAAGGACGGCGCGCGCTCGATCTGGAAGTTCCGCGACTACGTGATCGAGTCGTTCACCAGCGACAAGCCCTTCGACCGGTTCACGGTCGAGCAGATCGCCGGCGACCTGCTGCCCGACGCCTCCGTCACGACGCGGATCGCGACCGCGTTCCATCGCAACACGATGACCAACGACGAGGGCGGCACCGACGACGAGGAGTTCCGCACCGCGGCGGTGATCGACCGTGTCAGCACGACCGCGCAGGTCTGGCTCGGCACGACGCTCGGCTGCGCGCAGTGCCACGACCACAAGTACGACCCCTTCACGCAGCGCGAGTACTACCGCGTGTTCGCGTTCCTGAACAACACGGCCGATCACGACCAGGAGGACGAGCGCCCGGTGCTCGAGCTGCCGACGCCCGAGCAGACAGCGCAGCGCGCGCGCTTCGACGCGGTCGTGCGCGGGCTCGAAGGCGCGCTCGCGAACCCCGCGCCGGAGCTGGCCGGACTCGACCCGCAGCAGGCGCCCGAGTTCAAGGCCGTGCGCGACGCGATCGCGCAGGCCGGCCGGCAGAAGGCGCAGATCCCGGTCGCGACCGTGCCGGTGCTCGAGGAACTGCGCGGCGAGCGCCGCCGCAAGACGCACGTGCTCGAGAAGGGTTCGTTCCTCGCGCCGGGCGAGGAGGTCACGCCGGGGACGCCCGCGGTCCTGCACCCCTGGCCGGAAGGACAGCCCAAAGACCGTCTCGGCTTCGCGCACTGGCTGGTGGCCGCGGATAACCCGCTGACCGCCAGGGTCGCGGTCAACCGGCTCTGGGAGCAGCTCTTCGGCACCGGCCTCGTCGAGTCCGTCGAGGACTTCGGCGCGATGGGCGAGGCGCCGAGCCATCCACAACTCCTCGACTGGTTGGCCTGCGAGTTCGTCGCGAACGGATGGCGCACCAAGCAGCTGCTGCGCACGATCGTCACGTCGGCGACCTACCGGCAGAGCTCGGTCACGCGCGAGGCCGCCGCCGCGATCGATCCGCGCAACCGCCTGCTCTGGCGCGGTCCACGCCTGCGCCTGGACGCCGAGGTCGTGCGCGACCAGGCGCTCGCGGTCAGCGGCCTGCTGAGCAGGAAGCTCCACGGTCCGAGCGTGATGCCGCCGCAGCCCGACGGCCTGTGGAACGTGCCCTACAACCAGCTCACCTGGAAGACCAGCGACGGCGAGGACCGGCACCGCCGCGCGCTCTACACCTTCTGGCGGCGCAGCACGCCCTACCCGTCGCTCGTGACCTTCGACGCGCCCGACCGCGCGGTGTGCAGCGTGCGCCGCGTGCGCACCAACACGCCACTGCAGGCGCTCGTGCTGCTGAACGACCCGGTCTACGTCGAAGCCGCGCAGGCCCTCGCCGCGCGCATGCTCGCGGACGCTCCGCCGACGACCGCCGGGCGGATCGAGCGCGGCTTCCTGCTCTGCCTCGGCCGTCCCCCCCGCAGCGAGGAGCTCGCCCGCCTGGTGCGCCTCGTCGAGACGGAACAGGCGCCTTGGCCCGAGGTCGCGAGCCTGCTGCTGAACCTGGACGAGATGGTGACGAAGCCATGAAGCCGACTCCGCAGATCTCGCGCCGGGCGTTCCTCGCCGCGACCCCGCTCGCCTGCGCTGGCGCCGCGCTCGGCGCGCGATGCCTGCCGCGCGCCCGCGCCAAGAACGTGATCTACATCCACCTGGCCGGCTCGCCGTCGACGCTCGACCTCTTCGACTGGAAGCCGAAGGTCAACGAGCTGCACCAGAAGCCCTGCCCGGACTCGTTCCTGCAGAAGGAGCGCTTCGCGTTCATCAAGGGGCACCCGAAGATGCTCGGCACGCCCTACCGCTTCACGCAGCACAAGGCGACCGGCGGCTGGTTCTCCGAGCTCGTGCCGCGGATCGCCGGCATCGCCGACCGCGTGACCTTCGTACACTCGATGTGGACCGACCAGTTCAACCACGCGCCGGCCCAGCTGCTGCTGCAGACCGGGGCGCCGCGCTTCGGCCGGCCGTCGATGGGCGCCTGGATCTGGCACGGGCTCGCGACACAGAACCCCGACCTTCCGGGGTTCGTGGTGTTGAACTCGACGCGCAGCCAGCCCGACGCCGGACGCGCGCTCTGGGGCAGCGGCTTCCTGCCGACCGTGTACCAGGGCGTCGAGTTCCGCGCCAAGGGCGACCCTGTGCTCTACCTGCAGGACCCGCCCGGCGTCGACCGGCAGGCGCGGCGCCGGATGCTCGACGCACTCGGCGACCTGAACGAGCTCGCCTGGCGCGAGCACCACGACGCGGAGACCCGCACGCGGATCGCGCAGTACGAACTCGCCTACCGCATGCAGAAGTCGGTCCCGGAGATCTGCGACATCACGCACGAGCCGGAGGCGGTGCGCGAACGCTACGGCGTGGAACCGGGCAAGGACTCGCTCGCGAACAACCTGTTGCTCGCGCGCCGGCTGGTCGAGAACGGCGTGCGCTTCGTGCAGCTCTACGACTGGGGCTGGGACCACCACGGCACCGGCACCGGCGACGACATCGTGAACGCGCTGCCCGCGAAGTGCCGGATCGCCGACCGCGCGACCGCGGCCCTGATCGAGGACCTCGACGCGCGCGGCCTGCTCGCGGAGACTCTGGTCGTCTGGGGCGGCGAGTTCGGCCGCACGCCGATGAACGAGGAGCGCAACGGCAGCAAGTTCCTCGGCCGCGACCACCACCCCCACTGCTTCACGGTCATGCTGGCCGGCGCCGGGATCCGGCGCGGGTTCAAGCTCGGCGCCACCGACGAGCTCGGCTACCGCGTGACCGAGAACCCGGTGCACGTGCACGACCTGCAGGCGACGATCCTGCACACGCTCGGCATCGACCACGAGAAGCTGACCTGGCGCTATCAGGGCCGCGACTTCCGGCTGACCGACGTGGCGGGCAAGGTCGTGGCCGAAGTGCTGGCCTGAGCGCCGGCGCCGCGCGCGAGCGCGACGATCGCCACGAGCGCCCAGGTCGTGTTGAGCACGGTCGCCGGGTACGCCGCGTGCGCAAAGGTGTTGACCGCGAGCGCGAGCCCGCCGCAGAGGTTCAGCGCCGCCGCGCTGCGGGTCGCGGCCGGCAGCACGCCGAGCGCGCCCAGGGTGTAGGCGAGCAGCAGCACGACCATGCCGGCCCAGCCGGCGACTTCGACGAGCAGCTCCATGCCTTCAGGATAGGCGCGGCTATCCTGCCCACTGCATGCATCGTCTGGGTGTCTGTTCGTGGTCCCTGCGCCCCACCGGGCCAGAGGACCTGGTCGCCAAGATCCGGGCCACCGGGCTCTCGCACTGCCAGCTCGCGCTCGAGCCGATCCGGAGCGGCCGCTGGGACGAGGCCGGCACCAGGACGGCCCTGCAGCGCGCCGGCATCACGGTGGTCTCGGGGATGATGGAGATGGATGGCGAGGACTACACCAGCCTCGACTCGATCCGGGCCACCGGCGGCGTGCGCCCCGACCGGACCTGGGCGCAAAACCTCGCGAAGGCGGCGCCGACCGCCGCGCTCGCGCAGCGCTTCGGCCTCGCGCTCGTGAGCTTCCATGCCGGCTTCCTGCCGCATGCAGCCGACGACCCCGAGCGCAGCAAGATGCTCGCGCGGCTCCGCCAGCTCGCGGCGGCGTTCGCGCCGGCCGGCGTGCAGCTCGCGCTCGAGACGGGCCAGGAGGACGCCAGCACGTTGCTCGGCGTCCTCGCCGGGTTGCAGGGCACGGGCATCGGCGTGAACTTCGATCCGGCCAACATGATCCTCTACGGCATGGGCGATCCGGTTGCCTCACTCACGGCGCTCGCCGCGCACGTGCGGCAGGCGCACATCAAGGACGCGCTGCCGGCCGCGCACGCCGGCGTCTGGGGCAGCGAGGTCCCGGTCGGCAGCGGCGCCGTCCCGTGGCGCGAGTTCCTGCTGCGGATCCCGCGCGGGATCGACCTG
>CAZSKV010000073.1:0-2845 GCA_964607495.1 uncultured candidatus Brocadiaceae bacterium | reverse complement strand
GGCGGTGGAATCCTGCGAGCCGGAGCCGGCGCTCACGTTCGCGGTCGCCGGCAGGCTGCACCTCGTGTTCGAGCATCCTGCGGACCAGGGCGGCCTGCGCGCGGTGCCGCTGGTGATCCGGTTCCGGCGCGACGGCTTGCTGACCGATCACTGGCCGGCGTTCGGCGACGCGAGCGCGGCGGCCCGTGACCTGCTCGATGCGATCAACCAGCGGGACGCCAAGAAGCTCGCGCAATTGCTCGCGCCGTCCTGGCGCATGCTCCCGTCCGAGCTCGACTACGAGCGCCTGGTCGGCGGGCACGGCGCGCGCGTGCAGGGGGAGCAGTTCCTCGACTGGAAGGTCGGTGACGTGACCGCGGTCGGACCCGTCGTGACCGTCGATCTCACGGTTCGCTGGCATGCGACCGGCCGTGACGGGGAGAGCGTGCAGGTCGAGAAGTGGCCGATGCAACTGCGGCTCCTGCACGAAGGCGAGCGCTGGCTCGGCCTCTCGCTCGCGCCCAAGGGCAGCCCCGACCAGGGCACGCTCGCGGACGGTGTCTACCGGCACGCGCTCCTGAAGGTCGACTGGCAGCAGCCTGCCGGCGCCCGGCTCGTGCGCCGCGTGGGACATCTGTGCACGATGCAGGTGGCCTGCGAGCTGGCGGGCGTCCGCCTCGTGGCGCTCGGCGAGTACGCCGAGCCCGGCCGCGACAAGGATGCGACCATGCTGCTGCGCCTCTCCGCCGGGGAGAGCGAACTGCGGCCCGGCAGCATCCAGCCCGGTCCCGAGCTCGAGGTCGTCGGGCCGGCCGACGCCAGGCGGCAGGCGCGCGTGACCGATTGGCTGTTCACCGACCCGCAGAGCCGGCGCTGGTCGCGCGAACGCTGGTACCTGGTTCCCCGCCTGGGCCGCCGCTGGTTCCTGCTCAAGGCCATCGCCACGGGTGACGATCCGGTCGATGCCAAGCAGCGGTTCGCGCAGGCCGAACCCTGGCTGCGGCAGGCGCTGGCCGGCTTCGCGATTCGCTGAGCCTTGGGACCGAAGTCCGCGCGCCGCGATGCCGATAAGAAGGGCATGAACGTCGTCGGGAAACACCTCCTCGTCGTGTCGCTCGCCACCGGTCTCGCTCTCGCGCAGGAGGGCACGGGGGGCAAGCAGCGCATCCAGAACGAGATCAAGTCGATGCGCCGGCAGATGCAGGAAGGCACACTCGTGCAGACCAACGTGCGGGTGACCGTGCGTCTCGCGAACGGGAACAAGATCATCGGCGTGGTCAAGAACGGCCGCTTCGTCGAGAAGCCGGACGGCCTCGAGTTCGTCGAAGCCGATCGCAAGACCCTGGGAGCGGGCATCCGGGTCTGGTACTCGGACAACACCAACTCCTGCATCTTCCTGGCCTACGCCGACATCGAGACCTACACGATCGGCGCGAAGCTGACCGAGGCGCAGATCGCGGCGATCGAGGAGCGTCTCGACAAGGAGCGCAAGGCGGCCGAGCTCGCGCGCGAGTCGCAGCTCAGCCGCAAGAAGGCCGAAGAGGAGGCGCGCAAGCAGCTCGAGGAGGCGAAGAGCAAGGGTGGCACCCCCGGCGACGTCGCCAAGGAGAAGCCGAAGACCGCCGAGCAGGAGGCCGCGTCGCCAGAGGGCGCGAAGGCGCTCGCGCTGCTGCAGGAGTTCCCGCCCGAGCAGGGCTGGGGCGAGGAGAAGGCGCAGGAGCTCGAGAAGCGCAAGATCACGCTCAGCGTGTTCCCGAACGAGACCGAGAAGCGCTTCCTCGCGAACCTCGGCGAGTGGAAGAAGGGTCTCGACCTGCAGAAGCGGCTCGATGCCGAGAAGGACGCGGCGACGAAGAAGGTCGAGGGCCCCAAGCCCGCGAAGTGACGGACTGGCCGGCCCGGGCCGGCCGCCGGAAACGCCGCGTGGAACGCGGGTCCGGGCTCTATATCCTCTGGGCCCGAATGACCACCGCCTTCGTGTTCACGGGCCAAGGCGCCCAATTCGCGGGTATGGGGAAGGACCTCTGTGCCTGGTCCAAGATCGCCGAGCAGACGCTGGCGGAGGCCGATCGGGTGCTGCAGGCGCCGATCACCAGGCTCTGCTTCGAGGGCCCCGATAAGGATCTGGCGCTGACCGAGAACACGCAGCCTTGCACGCTGGCCGTGTCGATCGCCGCCTACCGCGCGCTCGGCAGGCAACCGGATCTCGCGGCCGGGCACTCGCTCGGGGAGTACTCGGCACTGTGTGCCGCCGGCGCGCTCACGTTCGCGGATGCGCTGCAGCTCGTGCGGGAGCGGGCCCGGCGCATGCAGCAGGCCGTGCCGGTCGGCACCGGGGCGATGGTCGCCCTGCTCGGCAAGACGACCGCGGAGGCGCAGGAGCTCTGCGCGGCGATCCGCAGCGGCGTCTGCGAGATCGCGAACCTGAACTGCCCTGGCCAGATCGTGCTGGCCGGCGAGGTGGCGGCGATGCAGGAGATCGTGCAGCTGGTGGGTGAGAGGCGCGCGCGCCGGCTGCCGGTCAGCGTGCCATTCCATTGCTCGCTCCTGCAGGATGCCGCGGCCGGCTTCGCGACCGTGCTCGAGGCGACCCCGATGCGGGATCCGGCCTTCCCGATCTGGTGCAATGTCGACGCCCGGCCGGTGCGCACCGCCAAGGCGGCGAAAGCGGCGCTCGCGCGCCAGTTCGCGGGCGCGGTGCTCTGGCAGACGAGCGTCGAGCGGATGATCCAGGAGGCGGGGTGTCGCCGGTTCATCGAGCTCGGACCGAAGCCGATCCTGCTGCCGATGATCACCAAGATCGCGCAAGGCCTCGGCGTGAGCGACGTCGTGACCGCGCCCGGGACCACCGCCCAAGAGCTCGCGG
>CAZSKV010000072.1:0-6900 GCA_964607495.1 uncultured candidatus Brocadiaceae bacterium | reverse complement strand
GTGTTCGGGGCCGGTGGCACCCTCGTAGGTCCAGTGGGAGGCGTGTTGCGGTGCGTGGGCCGGTTCGGCGGTGGCGTGCTGCTGCTGGGCGCAGCCGGCGAGGACGCACACGGTGAGCAGCGCGAAGCGGGGGAACGGGATCGGTTGCAAGTGAGGGTCTCCAGTGCAGGTCGGACAGGAGTATCGCGGCGCGAAGCAGACTGGCCAAGTGCGACTCGGCGCGAGCTTCTCGAGCAAGCACGAGACAACGCGGGGGCAGTGGGCGAGGCTCTTGGGCGGGCAGAGCCCGAGCCCCAGAATGCTCGACTCGAACCACCTGGGTGATGTTCGCTGCGATCTCGAGGGCCATGCGGACGGGCTAGATCACCAGGCTGGCGACATCCCCCCCGACATGAGGCAGGGCCGAAGGGTTCCGGGATGGCTTCTCAGAATCTGCAGCGGTCGGCAAGTTCAGAGCCAATGGCTTCGCCCCGTCAGGACCATCACGCAGTGACGTGCACGACGTGACCACCGGAGTGCACGGTTCCACGGTCGGATGGTGGTGATCGCCCTTCGCAGCATCGGCACGTAGCATGCGCCAGTCCATGCGTTCCGGCCCTTCCGTTCTCGTGTGCTCGGCAGCAGCCATGCCCGGCCGGTCGGACGGCGTCACCACCGCGCGCTGCGGCGCACAGTCCATTCGGACAACGGGTATGCAATGAGCCTCGCCAATGGCGCGACCCTGCAGCACTACTCGATCCTCGGTCCGCTCGGTGCCGGCGCGATGGGCGAGGTCTATCACGCCAAGGACACGCGGCTCGACCGCGAAGTGGCGATCAAGGTGCTGCCATCGCAGTTCGCGGCCGATGCCGAACGGCTGAAACGCTTCGAGCGCGAGGCGAAGTCACTCGCGAGCCTCAATCATCCCAACGTCGCGCAGATCCACGGTGTCGACCAGGACCGGGGCGTGCACTTCCTCGTGCTCGAACTCGTGCCCGGCGAGTCGCTCGCGGACCGCCTCTTGCGCGGCCCGCTGCCGGTCGCCGAGGCGCTCGACGTCTGCCGCCAGATCGCCGACGGGCTCGAGTGCGCGCACGAGGCCGGCGTGATCCATCGCGACCTCAAGCCCGCGAACGTCCGCCTGACGCCAGACGGCAAGGTCAAGGTGCTCGACTTCGGCCTGGCCAAGTCGGCGCTGCCGGGCAACGCCGCGGACCCGGAACTGGACAGCGTGCTGACGACCGAGGCGGGCCGGCTGATCGGCACGCCGACCTACATGGCGCCCGAGCAGGCGCGCGGGCGGCCGATCGATCGCCGCATCGACATCTGGGCGTTCGGCTGCGTGCTCTACGAGTGCCTTGCCGGCAAGCGCGCTTTCGCGGGTGAAACGCTCTCCGACGTGCTCGCCGCGGTACTCGAGAAGGAGCCCGACTGGACGCAGCTGCCCGCCGGCGTGGCGGCGCACGTGCGCCGGCTGCTCGAGCGCTGCCTGACCAAGGACCCGCGCGAACGCCTGCGCGACATCGGCGACGCCCGGCTCGAGCTCGGGGCACACGCGGGCGCCGCGGCGAGCGCGACCGCCGCCCGACGCAGCACGCGCTCCCTGATCGCCCTCGTGACGGTCGCCGCACTCGGCGGCGCGCTGGCCACCGGCCTCGCCTGCTGGCCGCGCCTCGCCAGCGGCCCCGGTGTGGCGCCAGCCGGCAGCCCGATCCGCTTCCAGATCCCACCGCCCGCGGGATCGCTCTTCAACTTCAGCGGACGCGACGCGGGCCCGGTGGCCTTCTCGCCCGACGGCAAGTGGCTGGTCTTCGCGGCGACCGATCCGCTGGGCAAGAAGCAGCTCTACCTGCGCGCGCTCGACCGCCTCGCCGCGACGCCACTGGCGGGGACCGAGGGCGGCACCTATCCGTTCTGGTCGCCCGACAGCCGCGACCTCGGGTTCTTCGCCGACGGCAAGTTGAAGCGGATCGCGGCCGCGGGCGGACCGGTCCAGGTCCTCGCCGATGCCCCGCTCGGGCGCGGCGGCGCCTGGAACGGCGCTGGCGAGATCCTGTTCTCGCCGCGCAGCGAGAGCGGACTGCTGCGGGTCTCGGCGTCCGGCGGCCCGGTCGCCCCCGTCACCAGGTTCGATCCGTCCTCACCGGTCACCAGCCATCGCTGGCCGGCGTTCCTGCCCGACGGACGGCGCTTCCTCTACGTCGCCTTCAGCGCGGTGCTCAGCGGCCCCGACGCCGGACATGCGGTCATGGCCGGGTCGCTCGACTCGGCAGAGCCGCGCCTCATCGTGCGTTGCAACGCCAAGGCCGAATACACGGCACAGGGATTCCTGCTCTACACGCGCGAGCAGAACCTGCTCGCCGTGCGCTTCGATCCCGACTCGCTCACGACCAGCGGGGAACCTGTCATCCTGGCCGAGAACGTACGGGTCTATCCCAACACGGCCAGTGCGATCTTCTCCGCTTCGCAGCACGGCGGCATCGTGTTCGCAAGCGGCACGAGCCCACCGATCTCGCAGCTCGTCTGGTTCGACCGCACGGGCGCGAAGACCGAGCCGGTGGACGTGCCCGTGGATTGCGAGGATCCACGGCTCTCACCCGACGGCCGGCTCATCGCGGTGAATCGGATCGACCCCCAGACCGGCGCCAGCAACATCTATACCTTCGACGGCGCCTCCGCCAGCTGGAGCCGCCTCACGTTCTGGCCGACGTTCGAACACGGCACCGTCTGGTCTCCCGATGGCAAGCGCATCGCCTTCGATTCGATGCGCAAACCTCCGGCCGACATCTACGTGAAGGCGATCACCGGCGCGAACGAGACGCTCGTGGTCGAAGGTGAGGCTGGCGCGGTCCCGACCGACTGGTCCGCCGACGGCGAGATCCTGCTGTTCCAGCGCTCGAGCACCCAGACCGGGTGGGATCTGTGGACCGCGTCGCCGGACGGCAAGCGCGCGCCGGCGCCGCTGCTCGCCACGACCTACAACGAGGAAGGCGGGCAACTGTCGCCGGACGGCCGCTGGCTCGCCTACACCTCCGACGAGTCCGGGCGGTCCGAGGTCTGCGTCGTCGCCTTCCCGAGCCTAGATGGCAAGTGGCAGGTCTCGGACGCGGGCGGCAGCCAGCCGCGTTGGCGCCGCGACGGCGCGGAACTGTTCTACCTCGCCGCGGATCGCGCCCTGATGGCGGTGGGGATCAAGACGGCGGCCGGCTTCGAGAAGGACAAGCCGGAGCGGCTGTTCGACACGCGCGCCCGCTACACGGGCTATCGCGCCTACGATGTCGCGCCCGACGGCCAACGGTTCCTGATCAACACCGTGCTCGCCGAGGGTGATTCGCCACCGCTCACCGTCGTGCTCGGCTGGCCGGACGCACTCGGCCGGTGAGGCCCGCCGTGGGTCGCGGATCCCGCGGCGGCGGCGGCGTGGCGACGATGCCGGGCGCGTCGATCCAGACCTGCGCCTGCGGGTAGCAGCCCGGTTCGAGCTGCGCAGGCACTGGCGTGACGGCACGTCGGCGGTGTCGTTCTGACCCGCTTGGTCTCCGCGAGCGGCTCGGGGCGAATGCGGCGCCCGGAACGATCCTCGAGGTCCTCGCCCCTCTGGGCCACCCACCGCCGCGCCGCACGTCGCTTCGGAACCTGAGCCAGCAGTCCGGACTCCGCGCGCGATCCCGGGAACCTGCCGCGCTCATGCGATCTCTCCGGCCCCTTGTCGCCACGGAATGGCCGGGGCATCCTTCGCCGCGCAGCCTCGGCGTGGACGAGATTGCAGCTCGAGACTCCGATGGCACGCTGTCGCGGCAGTGGGCGTTCGACGGCCTCGACATGGTGTTCTCGCACGCGACACCGGTGAGTGACCGGGTCCACGTGCGCGGCAGCGAGGCGATCCGCTGACTGCCGCTGGGTGCAGACCGAGGCACCACTGCCGACGCCCCGGAAGCACAATGAGACTCGAAGCTGCTGTTCCCGCCCTGCTGGCCCTGCTCGCCGCCTGTGCGTCGTTGCGCCAGCCCGGCGACGCGGTGGACCGCTATTTCGCGGCGCAGATGGACCGCCATCACATCCCGGGCCTCTCGCTCGCCGTCGTCCGCGGCGGCAGGATCGTCAAGGCCGCGGGCTATGGCCTCGCGGATCTCGAGCTCGGCGTGCCGGCGACGGCGTCGACGGTCTACGAGATCGGTTCCGACACGAAGCAGTTCACCGCCGTCGCCGTGATGATGCTGGTCGAGGAGGGCAAGATCGCGCTCGACGATGCCATCACGAAGTACTTCCCCGACGCGCCCGCGGCCTGGAGCCGGATCACGGTGGCGCACCTGCTCTCGCACACGTCGGGGATCCAGAATCACGTCGCGGTGCCCGGCTTCATGGAGGTCTTCAGGACGAACCTCGGTTACGCGACGACGCCCGCGCGGGACGAACTGGTCCGGCTGTTCCACGCGCTCCCGCTCGAGTTCGAGCCTGGAGCGACCTGGTCCTACGACAACACCGGCTACTACCTGCTCGGCATCCTCGTCGAGCAGGCGAGCGGCACCCCCTACTGGCAGTTCCTGCGCGAGCGGATCTTCATGCCGCTCGGGATGCAGGCGACGAGCAGCACGGCCCCGCAGCCGATCGTCCGCAACCGCGCCTCGGGGTACGACCGGGTCGGCGACACCTACGAGAACCGGCCGGCCCTGCCGCCCGCCGTCGCGTTCTCTGCCGGAGCCATGCTCTCCACGGTCGAGGATCTCGCCAGATGGGACACCGGCCTCCGGGCGCACATGCTGCTCGGAGCGGCGAGTTCCGAACGGCTCTGGACCGCGTGCCGGACGGCGGACGGCAGCCTGGCGGCGCACGACTACGGCTTCGGCTGGTTCGTGGACACGTTCCACGGCCATCGCATCGCGCTGCATGGCGGTGGCACGCCGGGCTTCTCTTCGGTCGTCTACCGCTTCCTGGACGACGACCTCACGATCGTGATCCTCGCCAACCGCGGCGACCGGATCCTGGATCCGTTCGCGATCGACATCGCCGGCATGTACGCACCCGCACTGGCGCGTGCAGTGCCGGCGATCGATCCGGATCCGGGCACGACGAGCCGGGTGCGTGCAGTCGTCGCCGGCCTTCTGGCGAACAAGCACGATCCGGAGCAGTTCACGCAGCCGATGCGCGCCTTCCTCTGCACGGCGACGGCCAGGGCGATGTGGCAATGGATCGCCAGCCATGGCGACCTGGCGTCGCTCCACTTCGCCGACCGCGAAGACTCCAGCGACGGTGCCGTGCTGCGCTACCAGGCGGAACTCGGCGGCAACCGGTTCTGGTTCTCGGTCCGGCTGGCGCCGGACGGCAGGATCGCGCAGATCCGCTGCTGGTGAGGCCACCAGCCCGCGGCGATGTCCCCTCGCCGCCGTCCACCCTCGGAGACGGCGGCTCCCACCGCTGGACACCGAGTGACCCGGCGCGGCAAGGCGGCGTGCGTGGGATCGACCCCGAGTGGGGCGCTCGCGCCAGGCCCGATCACCACTCGCCGTCATGCCCGCGGGGGCCGGATCGCCGGCACGATCACTTCAGGGTCACATCGGTCGTCGACGACCAGGTCAGGCCACGGACCGGCTCGGCGAGCAGGGCCTGGAAGATCAGCTGCTTGTTGATGAGCGCCGGATCGGTCGGGATCGTGAGGGTGCTGGTCAGCACCCCGTTCGCCGGGATGAACTGGGGCCCCAGGAAGACCAGCAAGGGTCCTGGGTAGATCCAGCCCTTGCCCAGCAGGCCCGGCGAGGTGAAAGGAGTCGGCCTCGAGGTCAGTCCGGCGCTGCTGAAATCGATGCCCTGCCAGACCGGGACGTTCGGCAAGCCCTGGACGCTCATGGTCATCGTGGTGCCGAGCCCCCAGTAGACGTTGCCGAGCATGTGTGACTGGAGCACGTTCGTCGGGCTCGACGTAGCCTCGAAGACGAACCGCATCCGGAACGGACGCGCGGAACCGGTCGCAGCTGTCCTGGCCCAGGCTCCCGTGCCCTTGTTGCCGATCGTGATCACCGTGGCCGGGAGGTCGGAGGGACGCTCGTCCCTCGAGGTCACCATGTAGAGATCGCCAGGCAGTGTCGCCGCCAGGATCTTCTGGAACTCCACCACGAGGTGACCGCTGCCGTTGTAGACGAAGGGCTGCGTGAGTGGCAGCCGGTACCAGGCGCCGGACGGATAGGTCACCGCCTGATGGCGCAGCGCCAGCACCACCGAAGGCGCGGTGAGGTTCGCGGCGAAGTTCGCGGACAGCACCGGGAACGCGACGTTGGTGACCAGGTGGTCCATCGAGATATCGAGCATCTGGTAGTGCGCGGTGAACGTGGAGGACCACGTGGTGGCGATCACATCGATCGCGACGATCTTCCCACCGACGGATGGCAGGAACGCGGCCGGGATCACCGTCTGCATCCTGCATTCCTCGCCACCGGTCGAGATCCCGCCCAGCGGGCCATAGTTGCCCCAGGCACCGGTGGTCGTGTCCGGGGGATAGGCGACGTAGGTCTGCCCCTGCGCAGGCAGCGCGACGGACCATGCCGAGGCAAGGCCGGCGAGCGCCAGCGCGCGGAGCGGGAACGGAGAGCGAGCAGGTATCCGGTTCGTCATGGCAGGGGTTGGTTGGGGCGCCTGGGCGCCGTGATGGATCCGCGACCAGGCAAGACAAACCCGAACGCGAGCGGCGGTAACACCTGGAGGACGAAAGCGCGTGGCCTGGGCTGCTGGTTCGGGCGGGGCAACGGGTGCTGAAGTCCGCATCCACAGGGGCGCCTCGCGCGAACGCCGCCCCATGCCACGTAACCAGGCAGCCACCGCCTCGGGACCAGCTCTGGAGGGCGCTGCCTTCGTGGTGCTCAGGGGCAGCGCCGCCATTGCGGCGGCGATCACCTGGCCTGCCGGTCCGGAGAGCGATTGGAACACCGG
>CAZSKV010000071.1:0-10061 GCA_964607495.1 uncultured candidatus Brocadiaceae bacterium | reverse complement strand
CCTGGACGTAGAGCGGGCGCTTGAGCGTGTAGAGCGGCCGCGGTGACTTCTGCTCGACGACACCGCCGGCGCGCAGCTGCTTGACGAACTCGAGTGCCGAACCATCCATCCCTGGCACTTCCTCACCGTCGATCTCGACGTCGAGGTTGTCCAGACCGAGCGCCCAGAACGCGGCCAGCAGGTGCTCGACCGTGTAGACCTCGGCCCGGCCGTTCTGCAGGCAGGAGCGCCGCTCCCGGGTCTTGAGATAGCTGGCCAGGGCGGGGACTTCCGGACGCTCCTCGATGTCGGTGCGCAGGAAGGAGATGCCACTCCCGGGCTCCGCGGGTCTGACCACGACGCGCACCTCCTTGCCGGAGTGCAGGCTCTGACCACGGAACTCGACCGGGTTCTTGAGGGTGCGCTGCAGGCGTTGGGTCGCTGCGGCCATCAGGCTCTCACTTGCCCTCGACCTTGCCGGCTGCGTCCGCGGGTGGGTTGCTGTCCTTGGCATCCTTCGGCCGCGACTCCGCGACCGGCTGCCGTGCCTTCATCAACCGGATCACGTCGTCGGTGATGTCGAGCTTCGGGTCGAAGTAGAGCACGTCACGCGCCCGGTTGGTCCCGGCGATCTCGGCCACGTTCATCGCCTCGACCTCGGATTCGTGGATTCGCAGCACGAGACCCAGACCCCGTTGCCTGGCGAGTCCTGCGATCACGCCGCGGATCTCGTCGTAGAACTGCGCGACCAACCGTCCCTGCAGGTCCGCCAGCTGCCGCTCGTAGCGCTTGGCCCGCTCCTCGAGCTCGTAGGCGTAGGCCTTGAGCTGGATGTCCGCGAGGTGCCAGGCCTCCGATTCCTTGTTCAAGGTGTCCCGCTCGGCCTTCTTGACCTCGGCACCGCGCGTGCGCTCCTCGATGTCGGCCCTGAGCTCGGCCTGCTTCCGGCTCATCGCCTTCTGGATCTCGGCGACCTGGGGAGAGCCGTTCTTCACCTTCTCCAGGTCGACGACCGCGATCACGCGGGCGATCTCGCCGACTCCGGGCGGCTTCGCCCCGTCCTGCGCCATCGCAGCCGCCAGGAGAAGAGACGAGACCAGGCAGGCTGCGCGGAAGATGTGCATCGGTTCGCTCCGTTGTGGAGGCCTCGGTATAGGGGGCTCCAAAGCCGCCGGCAAGTTGACGTCCCGCTCCCGTCGCCGCGCCGGCCTCGCCACCGACCACGGCGCAGTGCGCGGACTCAGCGCACTGCCTGGCGCAGATCCTGGATCACGAGCTCTGGGTCTCCGACGCCGATCGAGAGGCGCAGCATCCCATCGGCGATCCCGTTGCGGCGCAGAACGGCCGGCTCGACGCGGGCATGGGTCGTGAAGCGCGGGATCGAAGCCACGGATTCGACGCCACCCAGGGACGGCGCCCTGGCGATCCGGCGCAGACGCTCGAACGTCGCCCGCGCCCCCTCGAGGCCACCGCGCACGGTGACCGTCACCAGGCCGCCGCCGCCATGCATCTGCCGGGCCACGAGGGCGTGATCGGGATGCGCAGCCAGACCCGGATAGGAGACGGCTTCGATCGGCGCACCCTCGCCCGCGCCCGCCGCCAGCGCCTCGGCGCAGATCCGCGCGTTCTGCTGCTGACGTTCGACCCGGAGTACGTGCGTCGCCATGGACCGGCACAGCAGCCACGCCGGATCCGCTGCCAGGACGCCTCCGCTGCGCGTGCGGAAGGCGACCACGGCAGCGAGTGCAGCGTGCGTCCCGGCCACGACGCCCGCCATCACGTCCGTGTGCCCGCCATAGAACTTCGTCGCGCTGTGCACGACCAGATCGGCACCGAGGCCACAGGCGAACTGGACAGGTGGCGGCGCAAAGGTCCCATCCACCACCAGCAGCGCGCCCGCCTTGCGGCACAGCGCCGCCGCCGCCACGAGGTCTACGATCCGCAGGGTCGGGTTGATCGGCGTCTCGAGCAGCACGAGGCGGGTCGGCCGCTCGAGACCGCGGGCGAGTGCACCCGGATCGAGCGCATCGAAGCGTGCGACCTCGACACCGAAGCGCGGCAGGTCCTTGGTGACGAGCCCCTCGGTACCGCCGTAGATCTGCTCGGCGACCAGCACCCGGTTCTTCGCACCACAATGGCCGAGCACGGCGGCATGCATCGCCGCCATGCCGCTCGCGAACGCGACCGCACCCTCGCTGCGCTCGGCTGCCGCAACCAGACACTCCCACTGCCAGCCATTGGCATGACCCAGGCGGGGGTAGAAGTCCCCGTACACCTCACCGGCGCTGTGGGCCCTGACCGCCTCGGCGCTGGCAAGTGCGTGCGCGGTGGCCCGTCCGAGATCGGGGGCCAGCGGGCCCTGCGGCGCATGTTCGGCCTGGGGCACGCCGTAGGGATGGCTCCAGGTCATCGCCTACTTCCAGCCGCGCCGCAGCGGCACGAACGCCAACCGCGCCGGCCTCCCAGCCAGGTCGACGACCACCTCCACCGCCACCGCTGCGATCGCCGCAACCCCATCGCAATCCACGAGCGGCGCGAGGTCACTCGGCCGGCGCAGGTGATCGCCGAAACCGGTCGTCAAGCGCAAGGCTGGAATCGCCGCGCGCAGGACCGTGCCCTGATCGCCACGCCAGTCGCTGTGCTCGCCGGTGTGGACCGGTGTCTGGCAGCGGGCCAGCGCCCGGCTCACGAGCTCGCCGAGGCCATCACCACTGGCGGCGCCCTCGACCCACAAGCCCTTCGCGGACAGACGGCCGATCGTGTCGAGGTGCACCGCGGCCACCAGCTTGGCCCTGGGCACCGGGCAGTGGTCGAGGAAGTACTGGCAGCCCTGACTCCGCAGTTCACTCGCCCCCATGGCGACGAAGAGCACGGAACGTGCAGGCGCCTCGGGGCGGGCCAGCAGACGGCTCGCCATCTGCAACATGCCCGCGATTCCCGACGCGTTGTCATCGGCACCCGCGTGGATCTGGCCGCGCGCCTCTGGGCCGGCCAGGGAGCCGTACTCCCCACGCCCCACATGGTCGTGGTGTGCCGCAACCAGCACATACTCGCCAGCGAGTTTCGGATCGGCGCCGGGCAACAAGCCGATCACGTTGGCCGTGGACAGGCTCGCGCGCCGGGCCGAGATCCTGACCTGGAGGCGCACCGAGACGTCGGCAACGGGACCGAGCACGCCACTGCGCCCGGCATCGAGGAGTCGCTGACGCTCGCGCAAGCCGAGCTTGGTGTCGGCGAAGAGCGCGCACGCGGCCCCCCACGAAATGGCGACAGCCGGGATCTCGGCGCTGCCCTCGGCCTTCTGCGCCCAATCCAGGTTCTCCGGCGCCTCCGGCTCGCGCGCGTCGCTCGCCCGCGAAACGACGACCACGGCCGCTGCGCCCGCAGCCTTGGCGCGGGCGATCTTCGCCGTGAACGAGAGCTCGCGCAGATGCCGCCAGTACGCTGAGTTCCGATCGGACTCGTTCGGGCACCGCCGCAGCAGGAGCACGACTTTGCCCGCGACGTCGAGGCCACGGTAATCGTGGTGACCAAGCTCCTCGATCTCGAGGCCATGGCCGACGAACACGAGGGGTGCTTCGACAACGCCTTCCGGACTGAACGGGAACACCTGCAGGTCCGTACCGAGCGTCAGATCCCGCGCGTCCGTGCCCTGCCACACCTTCAAGGTCGTGCCCTCGGCTGCGGCCTTCGAGGTCGGGTCGGGTACGTCGAACTCCTGCAGATGGCCATTGCCACGCAGTCCCTCGAGCGGACGCAGACCGACCATCTGCATGCGCCTCGCGATGTGCTCGATCGCGCGCCGACCACCCACCGTGCCGGTACCGCGGCCTTCGGTCGCCGGGCCAGCGAGGTAGGCGATGTCCTCGTGGATTGCCGCGACGGCTTCCTGCGCGCACTTCGCCGGCGGACGCTGTGGGGCCGGCGCGGCCACCAGCATGCCGCACGTCAGCCAGACGGATGTGGCGGCGACGGCTCGCACCAGGAGTTCGCGCATCAGGGACAACGGGGGACTACTACGCTCGATCACCGTGGTCCGTGAGAGGCGGACCGCAGCTGGCAAGGAACGCAACGTCATAGCCTAGTTCCGACTGGCTGCATGTCCACCGGCCGCAGCCCGGCGGCAAGGGCGGGACGGGGCCGACCTTGCGGCTACTGCTTGTTGGCGGCCGGCTTGACGATCTCGAGCAGCTCGACGTCGAAGATCAGCGTCGAATCCGGCGGGATGCTGCCACCCTGGCCCTGCGCGCCGTAGCCAGCCTCGGATGGGACGCTCAGGCGGCGTCGCTCACCGACCTTCATGCCCGGCAGGCCCAGGGTCCAGCCCTTGATCAGGCCGCCCTCCACGAGCTCGAACTCGGCGGGCTCGCCGCGATCCCGGCTGCTGTCGAACTGCTTGCCGTTCACCAGCGTGCCAACGTAGTGGACCTTGATCTTCTGGCCGTAACGCAGTTCCTCGCCGCTCCCGGGTTTCACGATCTCCCACTTGAGCCCCGGGAAGTCGGCGAGTTTCGCCGTCGGTTCGGCCGGGGTCGCAGAAGTCGGAGCGGCAGGCTGGTCACCCGGCACACCGGATGTCGCGGGTGCGCCTTTCGGATCAGCCGGTACCGGCTTGTCCGCAGTGCAAGCAGTGTTCAACGCGATGGCGAGCAGGCAGAGACACAAGGCACGGTGCACCATGGGGGGGGATAGCATGCCGATGCCGCGCAACTCTTAGAAGCCCATGATCATCCACAACGGCGTCGACCTGGTGGAAGTCCGCCGCATCGCCGACCTCTTCGCCCGGCAGGGCGAGCGCTTCCTGGCCCGCATCTACACCGAGGCCGAGCGCGCCTACTGCCTGCGCAAGGCCAACCCGGGGCCCTCGCTCGCGGCGCGCTTCGCGGCGAAGGAAGCCGTGATGAAGTGCCTCGGCACGGGCTGGTCGGATGGAGTCGGTTTCGCCCAGATCGAAGTCGTGCGCGCGCCGAGTGGGGCCCCCGCGATCCGCCTGACTGGACGGGCCGCCGAAGTCGCGCAGGCCATCGGCATCGAGCGCATCCACCTCAGCCTGACCCACACCGACGACTCGGCGCTCGCCTTTGCGATCGCCGAGGGCCGGTCCGGCTGAGACCCCGGGTCCGCGGCATGGGTCTTGCCGCGCCGCACCGCGACGGCATCGGCACTTCGGCTCAGCACCACCGGGTGCTCCCACCGGGACGAGCAGGAGCGCGGCTCCGCGAGCGTTGGTTTCCGCTCCAGTCCCGGCAGCCACTGGCCGATCCTGCGACAGCAACCGGGGTAGGTGCGGGAAGTTCATGCATTCGCGGCTGGGACCAGGGGAGAGGTGTGGAATCCGCCAACGCTGCGGCCTCGCTCTCGTCGCCGTGACGATGGGTTGCGCGAGCGTCGCCGGACCTGCGGACTCCGTAGCCCACACGTTCCGCGCCGCGGCGCCTGCCATCGCCGTGGCATGGTCGGTCGCCACGGCATGCCGGACTGCGTTCCCTGGCGCCGATCCGGTCCCCGAGCATGCGTCGCCTCCGGTCTGGCGCGACGTCGGCGGAGGGTTCCGGGTCCAGCTGCAGTGCCTCGAGCCGGACGGTTGGCGGTTGGTGAGCAATGGCCGCGTGCGCCGCTCGGTCGCGGTGCCACCGGGGTCCCGCGAGCCGGCGTTCGAGTTCGTGTCCGCTGCGCCTGCACACGGCGTCCGCGGCAGGCCGCACCGCGAGGGGCTGGTGGGGATCACGCCGCACGGCGCTGGTTCGCACGTCGAGTTCCGCTGCGAATCCGTACCCGCCGGCCAGGAGCTGCTGACCAGCCTCGTGGCCCGTCTCCAGCCCACGAGCACACCCGCGCTGCCACCCCCACGCAACCCAGCCGGCACGCTTCTTCTCCGCAACGACTGCAGTCTCCTCGATCCGTTGGCAGCCGCCGCAGCAGCCCGGACCTTGACGCGGCATCGGCTGGCGACCCGCGACGAAGCCGCGAGCCGTGCCCGGGGCCTGGAGTTGCTGGCGCAAGGCAACGCGGCCGCAGGATGGGCCTGGCTGCACCGCGCGGATGCATCGGGGCCCGACGCCGCGGGCGTGGCGGCCGAGCGAGCAGCGCTCGCCGACCATGCCGCCGAGCCGCGCCGGGCCTACGAAGAGCGCCTCTTCGAGCTCGAACTGCAGGGACCGTCCTCGGCCCTGCTGCTGCAGCTCGCCCAGGACTGCCGCCGTCTGGGCCAGAGCCTGCGCGGAGCGCACCTCCTCGCCGGCCACGGCGCGGACCTCGACAGGCAGCGGCCAGAAGCGCAGCGCACGATCGCGACGCTCGCGCACGAACTGGGTCGTGGCATGGCAGCACGGGTGTATGCGAGCCAGCACGAAGAAGGTCTGGCCCGCGAGCAGCTGCTCGAGACGCCGCAGCCCGACTCCGCCACGGCCGTCGACCGCGAGGTGTTGCGCAGGATCGAGGCCTGGCGCGGCAAGGCAACGCCGTTTGTCGCGCCACCACGCTGAGTGCGGTCGTCCCGCCTCAGGGCTGGGCCTGGACCACGATCTTGCGCAGCCCCAAACCCGAAAGGGTCGCGATCCGGCAGCGGGGTTCGTGCACTGCCGGCCGCGCCAGCGTCTCCTCGCGGAGCAGCACGTCGTCCCAGATCGCGCGGACGGTGGTCACGCGCTTGAGCACATTGGGACGCAGGCGGATCTGCAGGCGATGCCAGGCGCCCGGAAGTACGTAGGCCCGGGGTTGCAGCAGCGCCTCTTCGAGCGGCCGCTGCAGCGCCCGCCGCAGACCGTCCGGCTTCTCGAGCAGATCGCTGGCACCGATCGCGACGGCGAGCGCACCACTGCGCAGGACCGCGAGCGCAACCGCATGGCCCTCGAAGGTCACGAGCAGCAGGCGCTGTTCGCAGGCTGCGACCGGGAACCTGAGCTCGAGCTCGAGCTGGTCCGGCTCGAATTCGCCGAACGAGCGGCTGACCACGAGGCCACCCTGCAGGGCTTCCGCCAGGCTTGCGCGCGGCACGCCATCGGCCACGTCGCCGTGCACCTGCCACGCTCCGCCGGCGTTCGCGAGCGCGAGCAGGCCGGCGCTGAACTCCAGGCGCGTACCCCCGTCGGCGCCGATCTCGATCTCCGCCGAGTCCGGCAGCAGCGTGCGCAAGCTGGCGATCCGCTGTTCGCGCCGTGACTCCGCGGCCATCCAATCCTGGATCTCGGACAGGGTCCGCTTGTAGGCAACCGCGACGGCCGAACCTGCATGCTGAGAGAGGAACGCCGGCACCTCGGTCCGCAACCGGCCGAGGTCGCGTCGCGTCCAAGCCGCGATCACCTGCTGCCAGGACGCGGCCGCGCCGGCAGCTGCACCCTGGGCCGCGAGCTGCCGGACCCTGGTCACGACCGGCTGCACGGAGTTCGCGAACCACCGCGCGTCCGTTTCGCCGAGGCCGGCGAGCAACCGCCGGTCGCCGCCCAGGAGCGCCAAGAGCGCGAGACCGCGCGTCAGCGCGGCCCGCGCCCTCGCGTCCAGATCCCGCCCGAGCGCCTCGCCCGCGGCAGCAGCGAGCTCGGCCCAGGGGACCGCGGGCGGCACGCCGGCGACCGGGTCGAGGCCGGTCGCGAAGCGCCAGCTGCCGTCCGCGCCGCGCTCGACCCGCACGCTGACGGCCTCGCCCCCGGTTGCGATCTGCCACACGCGTTGCCGCGCGGCGAGCACCTCGGCGAGCATCCGCGCGGCCTCGCGGCCGTCCCGCAGCAATTCGAGGTGGGTGGCGCGCAAGCGCTGCACCTCGGCATCCTCGAGTTCGAGGTGCGCGAGCCAGGGCTCCTCGGCCAGGGCGGTGCCGGTGGCCGCGAGCGTGGCAAACGCGAACACGAGCCGTTCCTCGAGCACCTGGCGCTCGCGCACGATCCGCTGGTCCTCGGCCGCGCGTCGCAGCCCACGCAGCGTCATGTCGACCTTCGGCCAGGGGTTCTGCTCCGGGTGGAACGCGGCCGCGGGCGGGTAGTCGCGGCTCAACTCGGTTTCGAGGCGCTGCACGGCCGCGAGTACGAGCCGGGGATCGGATCCCTCGGCTGCGAGCTGCTTGCGCACCGGCTCGAGGGAGTCGGCGAGTTCGCGCTCGAGCTGCTCGGCGCAGGTTCGTTCCTCGTGCGCCAGCCGGCCGAGCGCGGGCTCGAGCGCCTTGCGTTCGACCTCGGCGATGTCCTGCGCCATGCGCTCGGAGACCTCACCCCTGGCCGGCCGGCCGCCGCGGCCGTGGAACACCTCGGCGATTCCGCGCAGTGCCTCCCCACCGCGCACGAAGTCGCGTGCGGTGAACGCTTGCTTCTCTGCCGCCGGCAGCTCCTGGTCGAGCCAGGCCTGCAGGCGGGCGAGGTGGTCGCGGTCGCGCTCGGCCTCGCAGGTGTTGACGTCGGCGATGCGCTGCAGACGCTCCCCCTCGTAGTGCAACCGCACCTCGCCCGGGAGTTCGCCCGGTGCGCAACCGAAGCGCTCGCCGAACGCCGGATCGACGACCTCCGCGAGGAACGCCTTCGGCTCGGCACGCCAGTGCGCTGGTTCGGCCAACCAGGCACGCGCCCGCGGGATCTGGTCGGCGAAGAACGCGCGGATCTGGCTGCGCCATTCGCTCTCGAGCTCCTCGCGCAGCGAGCGGGCAGCAACCCGTTCGCTCTCGCTCGCCGTGGCGCGCCTGGTCTCGTCGTCGAAGAGGCGCCAGCGCGCCAGCAGTCCCGGGGTCTGGCGGCCGCGCGCGTCGAGTTGCGCGCGCGCACGTTCGACCGTCGGCAGCACGGCCTCCGGCTCGCCGCGTCGCTGCCACCAGAACACGCCGCCCGCGGCGAGCACGGCAGCGAGCAGGCCGACGACCGCCACCCAGCGCCGGCGCGGCCTCAGGCTCTCGGCCCGGTCGAGCCGCCGCAGGTCGACCTGGGGGGCTTCCTGGCGCCGCACGCGCCCGAGGTCTTCGAGCAGCTCGCCGGGGGTCTGGTAGCGCAGCCCCGGATCCTTGGCCAGCAGCTTGCGGATCACCAGCGACAGGCCGTCGCCGACCGACGGATTGATGCCGTGCGCGGAGGGCGCGCGGTCGTGCAGCAGCTTTGCGATCAGCTGTCCGGTCGTCTCGGCCTGGAACGGCGGCACGCCGGTCGCCATGTGGAAGAGCGTCGCTCCCAGCGAGTAGAGATCGCTGCGCACGTCGGCGGCCTGCGGATCGCGGATCTGCTCGGGGCTCGCGTACTGCGGCGTGCCGACGGTCGCCCCCTCGCGCGTGATCGTCAGGTCCTCGGGACCCTTGGCGAGGCCCATGTCGGTCAGCTTCACGCGCCCCTTGGTGTCGATCAGGATGTTGGCAGGCTTCACGTCGCGGTGGATCACCCCGCGCTGGAACGCATGGTCGAGCGCGAGCGCCACCTGGACGCCGACGTCGAGCACCTGCTCCTCCGGGAAGCTCCCCCACTCCTTGAGCAGGTCCTTGAGCGACCGGCCCTCGAAGTACTCCATCACGAAGAAGTGGTAGCCCCCCTCCTGGCCGAGGTCGTAGCCGGCGACGATGTTCGGATGATTCATCGCCGCGACGATCCGCGCCTCGCGGGTCAGACGCTCGACGTAGCGCGCGTCGCGCGCGAGCGAGGGCTTGAGCACCTTGAGCGCGACGATCCGGTCGAGCTTCTTCTGCCGGGCGCGGAACACGGTGCCCATCGCCCCCGAGCCCACCCGCGCCAGGATCTCGTAGTCGGCGAACGGCTGGGTGAAGGTCACGTGGGTCCGTCCACTGCCGACGGCCCTGGGGGCGGAGCGGCCGGTTCGAGTCCGTACTTCTCGAGCTTGCGCTGCAGCGCGAAGCGCGAGAGGCCGAGCATCTCCGCGGCCCGGCTCTTGTTGCTGCCCGCGAGCCGCATCGCCTTGCTGATCTCCCGCATCTCGATCGCCTCGACCAGCTGCGGCAAGGTCGTGCCGCGCTCCGCCGGGACCCGCTCGTCCTCGCCGGCGAGCGCCCGGCGCTCGGGGTGGCGCACGTGCCCCGAGAGGTGCGACTCCAGGATCACGCCGTCGGAGAGGATCGCCGCCCGGCGGATCTCGTTCTGCAGCTCACGCACGTTGCCGGGCCA
>CAZSKV010000070.1:0-7672 GCA_964607495.1 uncultured candidatus Brocadiaceae bacterium | reverse complement strand
CTGCCGCTCGCGCTCTTCGCGCTGACGATGCCCGAGGCGCCGCAGCTGCGCGCGACGCTGACGCTGGCCGCGCTGCCGGTGGTGGTCGGGATCGGGATCGCGGGGCTCGCGGCGCGCCGGCCGGCGAGCGCCTAATAGAGCAGGTGGCCCTGCCGCCGCGTCGCGAACTCCGCGAGGCCGGGCTCCCAGCTGGCGACGATCTCGGCCAAGGGCCTGCCTTGCCTGACCAGGGCCAGGGTCGGCGCGTCGGCCAGCAGCTTGTCGTAGGCGTCGAGCTGCCATTCCTCCGGATGCTGCGCGCGCAGCGCGAGCGCGAGCGCGAGGCCGGTACTGACCGGTTCGAATGTCGCCCAGTCGGTGATCGCGAGATTCACGCCGCCGCACTCCTTGCCCTGGTGGCGGCTCGCATCCGGCGTGAACCGGACCGGCACGAAGGTCACCCCCGGCAGCGCCTGCGCGCGCAGGCGGGTCGCGAGCGCCTTGCCGTCCAGCCACGGGGCGCCGACGACTTCGAAGGGCGTCGCCGTGCCGCGGCCGACCGAGAGGTTCGTGAACTCGAGCAGGCCGACGCCGGGGTAGAGCATCGCTGCGGTCAACGAGCGCATGTTCGGCGACGGGTTCTTCCACACGAGACCGGTCTGGTCGAAGGTCATCGCCCGCTTCCAGCCAGTGCAGCGGATCACCTGCAGCGCGCAGCCGATCGCGCGTTCGGCGTTCAGCATCTGTGCGAGCTCGCCGAGGGTCATGCCGTGCCGGACCGGGAGCCGGTGCGTGGCCGTGAACGATTCGCGTCCCGCGGTCAGCACGGGTCCGGCGAAACGCTCACCACCGATCGGGTTCGGGCGGTCGAGCACGAGCAGCGGGATGCCGCGCGCCGCCGCCGCCTCGAGGCAGTTCCGCAGCGTCGACAAGTAGGTGTAGAAGCGGCAGCCGATGTCCTGGATGTCGAACACCAGCAGGTCGAGCTCGGCCAGGTGTTCGGGTTTCGGCTTGCGCACCTCACCGTAGAGCGACCAGACCGGCAGGCCCGTGCGCTCGTCGCGCGAGTCGGCGACCTTCGCATCGACCGCGCCGCGGATGCCGTGTTCGGGCGAGAAGAGCGCGAGCAGGCGCACGTCCTTGGCCTGGTGCAGCAGGTCGATCGTCGCCGCGCCGGCCGAGTCGACGCCAGTGTGATTCGTGACCAGGCCGACGCGCTTGCCCCGGAGCGGCGCGAACTCCGCTGCGCGTAGCACGTCGATGCCGAGCTGTACCTGGGCGGTGCACAGACCGGAGAGCAAGCAGATCGACAGCAGGGTCTTGGTGTTCATAGCCGGCTCACGAGGCTGCCGACGCCATAGGTCGTCAGCGCGCCGATCAACGCGAAGTAGGGCCAGGCCACACCGCCCAGCACCCAGACGCACACGACTGTGCCGATCCCGGCGACCAGGCCGACCAGCGCGCCGCGAGCGGTCGCGCGCGCGCAGAACGAGCCGAGCGCGAACACGCCGAGCACCGCGCCGGTGGTCAGGCCGGCGATCGTCAAGACGCTGTCGACGACGCTCTGCTGCAGCTTCTGGCCGAGGATGCCGACCGCGACCTGCAGTCCGCCGAAGACCAGCGTCGCGGCCCGGGTCATGCGCAGCTGCTGCTCGGGGGTCGCGTCCTTGCGCAGCAGAGGCACGTAGAGATCGTTGATCAACGTGGTCGCCGAGGAATTGAGCGAAGAGGAGAGCGTGGACATCGCGGCCGCGAACACCGCGCCGAGCACGAGGCCGAGCAGGCCGCGCGGCTCCTGCAGGTGGTTGACGATGAACGCCGGGAACACCTGATCGCCCTTGGTGAACGGCGTGGCCGGCGCGTGCTGGCCGTAGAACACGAAGAGCGCGACGCCGATCACCAGGAAGAACGCGAACTGCGCGAGCACGACCACGCCGCTGCACACCAGCGCGCGGCGCGCCGCGCGCTCGCTCTTGGCGCAGAGGTAGCGTTGCACCATCAACTGGTCGGTCCCGTGCGTGCCGAGCGCGAGCACGGTGCCGCCGAGGAGTCCCCCGAGCAGCGTGTAGGGCTTCGTGAGATCGGTCGACAGGTACAGCCAGCGCCACTTGCCGGCGGCGTCTCCGGCCGCGACGACCTGCGCGAAACCGCCGTCCACCTTGCCGAGCAGGATCCAGAGGGCCGCGGCGGCGCCGGCCACGTAGACGAAGAACTGCATCACGTCGGTCCAGACCACCGCCTTCATCCCGCCGAAGAACGTGTAGACGATCGTGATCGCGCCCATCAGCGCGATCGACTCGTTCATCGGCAGGCCGGAGAGCTCCTTGAGCACGACGGCGGTCAGGTAGAGGCGCAGGCCGTCGGCCAGCGTGCGGGTGATCAGGAACAGGCTCGCGGCCGCCTGCTTGACCCGGCTGCCGAAGCGCAAGTGCAGCACCTGGTAGGCGGTGAAGAACTCGCCGGCGAAGTACTTCGGCAACAGCCAGGCGCTGACGATCACGCGTCCGAGCAGGTAGCCGAGCGGCAGCTGCAGGAAGGTCAGGTCGCCGGTCCCGAAGGCCGCGATGCCGGGGACCGACAGGAAGGTGACCGTGCTGGTCTCGGTCGCGACGATCGACAGCAATACGGTCCAGCCCGGCAGGTCACGGCCGCCGAGCATGTAGTCGGTCGCGGTGCGCTGGCCCCGGCCGAGCCAGATCCCGAGCAGGAGGCTGCCGGCCAGGTACGCGATCAGGAGCCCGAGGTCGACCGCAGAGAGGTTCAAGGCTGCCACCTATACTCGGTGCGTGGCCCCTGACAATGCAGACGCGGACGCCGCGGGTATCGACCTCGATCGGCTCGCAACCGAAGCGCGCAATCCGCGGAGTGTCGATCTCGACAGGATGGGCGGCGAGGCGATCGCGCGGCTGATGGCCGAGGAGGAACGCCGCTCGGTCGAAGCCGTGCTCGCGCAGCAGCAGCAGCTCGGCCGCGCGATCGAAGCGGTCGCCGACCGGCTGCGGCAAGGCGGCCGGCTGATCTATTGCGGTGCCGGGACGAGCGGCCGGCTCGGCGTGCTCGACGCGGCCGAGTGTCCGCCGACCTTTGCCACCGTGAAGGGCCAGGTCATCGGCCTGATCGCCGGGGGCGAGGGCGCGATCCTGCAGGCGGTCGAGGGCGCCGAGGACCGCGCGGAGCTGGGGCGCGAGGACCTGCTCCGCCTGCAGGTCAACGCCCGCGACTGCGTCGTCGGGATCGCGGCGAGCGGGCGCACGCCGTACGTGCTCGGCGCGCTGGCCGCAGCCGCGGCGGTCGGCGCCCTGCGCCTCGCGGTCGTCTGCTCGCCGCACTCCGCCGTGGCCGCTGCGGCCGAGATCGCGCTCGAGCTGCAGGTCGGCCCCGAGGTGCTGACCGGCAGCACGCGTCTGAAGGCTGGCACGGCCACGAAGCTCGCGCTGAACATCCTGTCGACTGGCGTGTTCGTGCGCCTTGGCAAGGTGTATTCGAACCTGATGGTCGACGTGCAGTGCAGCAACGCGAAGCTGCGCGCGCGCGCGCGGCGCATCGTGATGCAGGCGGCCGGGATCCCGGACGCCGAAGCCAGGGTGCTGCTCGAGCGCTGTGGTGGCGAGACCAAGACTGCGATCGTCTGTGCACTCGAGTGCGTCGAGCCCGCCACGGCGCGCGCGCGACTCGCCGCGCGCGAAGGGCGCGTCCGGTGAGCCCGGAGCTGCGCGAGCAGTTCGCCGCGGCGGGGTTCTGCTTCCCGTTGCCGGTCCTGTCGCCGGCCGAGGTCGAGGATCTGCGCGCGCGGGTCGACCACATCCGGACGCATCTGCACGCCTACGAACCGCGGCTCTACGAGGTCGAGCAGGGCTTCATGGCGGCGCCGGAGCAGGTGGTCTGCCACTTCCTCGGCGGCTGGCTGGTCGACCCGAAGTTGCGTGAGCTGGTCTTCGACCCGCGGATCACGCGGCCCTGCGCGCAAGCACTCGGCGTGCGCCGCCTGCGCTTCTGGCACGACCAGGTGTTCTACAAGCCGCCGCGCCATCCGGGGGTGGTGCCCTGGCACCAGGACTACTCGTACTGGCAGCGCACCGTCCCGGAGTGCCACATCACGCTCAACTTGATGCTCGACGACGCCGATCTCGAGAGTGGTTGCCTGCACTTCGTGCCCGGCTCGCACCGCCAGGGTCTGCTGCCCAAGGCCAGCTTCGACGGGCCGATGGATCAGGTCGCCGCGGCGGTGGGCGCGGTGCCTGCGCTGCTGAAGGCGGGGGAGGCGTCGCTGCACCACAGCTCGACGCTGCACGGCAGCTTCGCGAACCGCAGCGATCGGCCGCGGCGCGCAATCGTGCTGAACTACATGGCGGCAGACACGCGTTGTGACACGGACGAACCGCTGTTGCGCGGCGTGCCGCGGATCGCGCGCGGGGCGGTGGTCGAAGGGGAGCACTTTCCGCTGGTCTACCCATGAGTGGCCTGCCGCCCGCCAGCCCGCGCCTGCTGGCGCTCGATGTGTTCCGGGGCCTCACGATCGCGGCGATGATCCTGGTCAACAACCCCGGGTCCTGGGCGCGCGTCTATGCGCCGCTGCGCCATGCCGACTGGCATGGCTGGACGCCGACCGACCTGATCTTCCCGTTCTTCGTGTTCATCGTCGGCGCCGCGATCGCGGTCGCGCGGCCGAAGCCGCCGCGGCAGATCCAGCGGCGTGGCGCGATCCTGTGGGGGCTCGGCCTGTGCATGGCCGCCTACCCGTTCTGGCCGCCCGAGCGGATCACCGGCGTGCGGATCCTCGGCGTGCTCGCGCGTCTCGGGATCTGCTATGCGGCGACCGCGCTGCTGGCGCGGCGTCTCGGACCGCGGGCACTCGCCGCCGTCGTGGTTGCGCTCCTGCTCGGCTATTGGCTGGCGATGGCGGGGTACGGTCACCTCGACGCGAAGAGCGAGAACCTTGCGGCGCGCATCGACCAGCTGGTGCTCGGCAGCCATGTCTGGTCGGGGTCGAAGACCTACGACCCCGAGGGCGTCCTCTCGACGCTGCCGGCGATCGCCACCTGCCTGCTCGGACTCTTCGCCGGCCGGATCCTGGCCGGCGAGCGGACGCCTGAGCAGAATACGCTCGGACTCTTCGTGTTCGGCACGCCGCTGGTCGTGGTCGGATACCTCTGGGGTTGGAGCTTCCCGATCAACAAGCCGATCTGGACCTCGAGCTACGTGCTGCTGACCGCCGGCCAGGCCGCCTGTGCGCTCGCGTTCTGCCACTGGCTCTGCGACGTGCGCGGCTGGCGGCGCTGGGCGCGGCCGTTCGAGATCTATGGCGTGAACGCGATCACGGTGTTCGTCGGCAGCGGCCTGCTCGCGAAGACGCTGGGCCTGCTCGGCTGGCAGGCGCCGCTCTACCGGGCACTCTGCGCGAGCTGGCTGCCGCCGTACGCGGCCTCGCTCGCCTGGGCGCTGCTGACCGTCGGGCTGTGGTTCGTGTTG
This sequence comes from uncultured candidatus Brocadiaceae bacterium, assembly GCA_964607495.1. GTDB lineage: Bacteria > Planctomycetota > UBA1135 > UBA1135 > UBA2386 > CAZSKV01. Next base: position 2,224 of record CAZSKV010000070.1, on the reverse strand, counting down.
CTGGCTATCATGTGGCGGCGGCGGTGGATTCTGCGGATCTGAAGCGATGCCGAACCCGGCCTGCAACCCGAGACTCTGCGTGCTGGCCCTCGCGCCCGTGTTGCCAGCGCTCGTCGGCCAGGAGCCGGTGGTGCTCCTGAACCTGCCGGAACGGATCGAGCTGCCCGTGGCGAAGGGGGCGCAGGCGTTGGGCGCGGCCCGGGTCACGGGCCCGCGGCCCAGGGCCGTCTGGCTCGCGGTGCGCGAGGACGCGCCCCTGCGGCTGATGCTGCACGACGACGGTTCCGGCCGGTATCCGGTCGACCTCGCCGACCCGGCCCTGCCGGCGCTGCTGCGCCTCGAAGGGGATGAAGGCAGGCTCCGCGTCTTCGCGGAGTTCGCGGATGGCCGCGTCACCGGCAGCCGCGCGCTCACCTATGCCTTCCGCCGGCCGGAGCCGTCCGCATGGCGCGCACTGGTCGCCGTCGGCGAGCATCGGACGCAGATCGGGCCGTCGCCCGCGCGCAAGACCTGGTGGCAGCCGGAGCGCGTGCTCAAGGTCGAGATCGAGGGGCCGGGCGGCGAGCATCCCCGCGCGTTCGCGCGGATCGGCGCGCGCGAATGGCCCCTGCGGCACGATTCGACCCGCGGCGCGTTCTGTCTCGAGACCGACGCGGCGATCCGCAGCGCGTGGCAGCAGGCAGGCGTGCTGATCTGCAGCGTCGAGGGCGATCAGGCGCCGCTCGCCGAGTTCGTGCTGCACGCCCGCCCGGCGCAGCTGGCTCTCGCCGGTGGGGAGGGTGTGGTAGCCGTCGTGCAGCGGGACTTCGCGGAGCTGCCGGGTTCGCACGGCTACCTGCGGGTCGCGATCGACGACGTCACGCACCAGCAGGTGCTGGTCACGATCCGCAGTGCCGAGGGCGAGACCTTGCTCGCCAAGCGCTCGATGCGCGCGGGGGACAGTGCGCCCTTCCTGGTCGGCGACGAGGTCTACACGCTCGTGCTCAGCCGCCTCGCGAACCTGCTGATCGGCGACGACTACGCCGAGTTCAAGCTCCGCCAGAGCGCGGCGCAGGGCCCGCCGCCGCTCGACACGCTGCTGCGCCGGATCGAAGCCGCGGAGATCACGTTCCTGCGCGAAGGCAGCGAGTACTCGGGCGCACAGGCCGCGGCCCACCTGCGCGCGAAGCTCGCCGCAGCGCATCCGGCCGTGCTCGACCTCGAGGAGTTCATCGTCCGGATCGCGAGCCGTTCGTCCCTGACCGGCAGGTCGTACCAGGTGCGGACCAAGGCCGGCGTGATGGTGCCGGCCGAGGCATGGCTGCGGGAGCTCGGCAAGGACCTGCTGGCGCCCGCCGCGTCGCGCCCGACGAGTCGACGGTGACGTAAGCCGGAGCTTCGCGAGATTCCGCTGTCTGCTGCAAGCCGGTGGACTAGAGAGGCGTTGCAGCCATCGGGTGCGCGTTCGCGTGAACGCGGACTCCTCGCTGATCTCATTCCCACCCCCGGAGGGTACATGCGCGTTCTCGGTTCTTTCGTGCTCGCTGGCGCGAGCCTCGCTGTCTGCGCCGATGCCCAGGTGACGGCGGTCTACACGACCTTCGGCAGCGGCTGCCCCGGCACCGGCTCTGGCCTGGGCAGCAACCATGTCGTGCCCGCGAACATGGCGAACTCGTACGGCGGCAGCGACAACAGCATCCCGTTCACCTGGTCCCCTGTGCGCTACCAGCAGGTCTTCCTCGGCAGCGACCTGCCGACCGCGTTCACGATGGCCGGCCTGTCGCTGCGCCAGGACGAGCGTGGCCCGATTGCGCACAACGTGACCGTCGACCTGGAGATCAGCGTCGGGTTCACGACCCGCACGCCACAGACGATGAGCACCACCTTCGCGGCGAACTTCGACGCCGGAGCGCCGGTGCTCGTGCTGCCGCGCTCCTTGGTCCTCTTCCCGGACATGCCGAGCGGGCCGATCAGCCCTGCGGACTTCTTCATGACGATCCCGTGGAGCGGGACCTTCCCCTGGGCGCCGGCCGCCGGCCGCAACCTGCTGATCGACGTGACCATCCACGGCAACAGCTACGGCAACAACATCTGGGGCTACCCATTCGACGCGACCGGAGGCGCGACCGCGAGGCTCTATGGCGCACCGGCGAACGCGACCACCGGCAAGCTCGAAACCGGCTACGGACTCGTGATGGGGATCCGGGAGTTGACGCAGACCGCGGTGCCGGTGCTGCACACGACC
>CAZSKV010000069.1:0-3783 GCA_964607495.1 uncultured candidatus Brocadiaceae bacterium | reverse complement strand
TTGACCGAGAAGAAGCCGATCACACCCAGGTGAGCGAAGGCCTGGTTGGGGCCGGAGCCCAGGTTCGTCGTGACTGCATTGATGTCCTTGACCAGGGACTGGGCCGGGATCAAGGCAGCGAGCAGCAGGGCTGCGGCTGGGAGCAGAGAGCGGTGCGTCATGTGTTTGACCTTCTGGGGAACTGGTGAAGTGTTGCCCGCAGGTTTGCCGCCCGTGTGCTTTCCGGGGCAGGCGAGACTCCGTTCCGGGGAAACGCCGGTGCCAGGGAGCCGTCCCCGGCTGGACAAGCACCCAGGCGGTTCCGGGTGATCAGGGCTGCCATTCGGGCGGCAGGAGCCAGCGCTTCCCGTCGCTGCTCCTGGGTCCGCCGCCGGCGCGGGGCTCCCGATCCCAGAGCTGGCAGGTGACCTGCTTGTGCTTCTGGTCGAGTCCCTCGCAGTAGTTCGTGTACTTGCAGCGGCGCACCTCGGCCCCGCGGCCGAGCTCGACCTTCAGGAACCAGTCCGGGTCGGCAAGCGACTGCCGCGCCGCGGCCACGAGGTCGGCGGCGCCCTCGGCGAGGATGCGTTCGGCCTGGGCGAAGGTGCAGATCCCCCCCGAGGTCACGACCGGAGTCGCGAGGCCGGCGGCGCGGAGCTGCTTCTTGATCGCAGCGGCGAGCGGGACGTTGCGCGCGAAGGGTCCGCGCGCGTCGATCCGCACCGTCGGCATGCACTCGTGACCGGAGGCTCCGGTGTACGGATATGCCGCCTCGCCGACGTTCGGCTGGCGCGCATCCTCGAACTTGCCGCCCTTGCTCACGGACACGAAGTCGAGCCCGTCACGGCCGAGCGCCTCGGCATGGAAGCAGGCATCCTCGATCCGCGAGCCGCCTTCGATCACCTCGTCGCCGAGGATGCGCGCGCCGACACAGAAGTCGGCGCCGACGCGGGCGCGCACGGCCGCGAGCACTTCGCGCGGCAGGCGCACGCGCGCCTGCAGGCTGCCACCGTAGCCGTCCGTGCGCACGTTCAGACGCGAGAGGAACGAGGCCATCGTGTAGGCGTGCGCGTAATGCAGCTCGACCCCGTCGAAGCCGGCGCGGCGCGCGCGCGCGGCGGCGTCGGCGAAGAGCCCGGGCAGCAGCCGCGGCAGTTCGGCGATGTGGGGGAGATACGTGTCGTTGACCGTCTCGCGCGCGCCGAACGCATAGTCGGAGAACTCACGCGCGGTCAGGATCTGGCGCAGCTCGGCGTCGGACCGGCTCGCGAGGTGGGCGCGGATCGCAGGGTCCGCTTCGCCCGGGAAGCGCGCGCGGTGCGCGTCGGTCAGCACCAGGAAGCTCTGGAAGAAGCGCGCCTTCTCCGGCCGCCGGCGGATCGTCAGGAAGTCGATCAGCTGGATCAGCAGGCGTGTCTCGCCGCCGCTGGCTTCGTGCACGGTGCGCGCAAGCTCGGCGAGGCCGGGTTCGAACCGCTCATGGCCGATCCGCAGCAAGGGCCCGCTGGGGATGTCGCGGATGCCGGTGGCTTCGACGACCAGCACCCCCGGCCGTCCCTGCGCGAAGCGCCGGTACCAATCGAGCACATCCCGCGTGACGAACCCATCCTCAGTAGCCCGCCAGGGCACCATCGCCGGCACCCAGGTCCGCCGCTTCGCTTGCAGCGGGCCCAGGCGGACCGGGCTGAACCACCGCGCAGCGCGCGCTTCGTCCTGGCTCGGCCAGCTCGCTTCAGGCAGTGGATGGGGCGTCGTCATCGCGGGCACGGAACATAAACGGCCAGCCGGGCGTCGCTCCTGCTCGCGTGAGGATTCGAGGCATCGCCCGCTGCCATCGTGCCTCCCGGCTCCATGGTATCTTTCTCCGCACTCCGCCCGCCACTCCTTCCCTCTCCGGACGCATGCGATACGCCATCTCCCTGTTGCTGCTCGGCGCAGCTCTCCCTGCCCAGAACCTGGTCGCGACGGTCAACGACCCGAAGTCCCACGGCACGCTCGCTGACGCCAAGCTGTCGTTCGACGAGGCGATGCAGGTGCTGAACGGCACACTGGCGATGACCTCGCTCTCCGCGGCCGAGCGCGCACAGATCGTCGGGATCGGCAGCTACGTCGACACGATCGTGGTCGACGCCGCGATCACGCCGGTCATCAGCTACGAGAAGGAGCTGACGCCGGTCGTCACGCCGCTGCACCTGCACATGGACGTGGCGATCACCGGCATCGGCATGCCGACGCTCGATGCGAAGACGTTTTCGGCCGCACTGCCGGTGCGCACGAACCACGCGCACATCCACGGCTTCAAGCTGGTCAACGGCGTGAACGGGATCGACGCCGACACGACCCTGCACTTCCACACCGGCGACTACGGCGAGTTCGGCGACATGGAGATCAGCGGCCAGTCGAACGCCGGCGTGCGCTTCGCGGTCGCGAGCAACCCGCCAGGCCAGAACCTGCCGTTCAAGATGCACCACCTGCACGTCGAGGGCGTGCCGGTCGGCATCGACATCCCGAACCAGGGCCAGTACGCGAACCTCGACCTCGAGGTCGAGGAGTGCCACTTCAGCAACTGCACGATCGGCGTGAAGCTGGCGGCGACCACGACCGGCGGGCTCTCCTCGGTGCAGCTCTTCCGCACCGACATGCTGAACTCCGAGACCTGCGTGCAGGTGCGGCGTCCGCTCGCGAGCAGCGACGGGCAGGTGTTCGTGCGCGTGCTCTACGGCGAGTACATCGCGACCCACAACTGCTTCGACGTGCAGGGCACCGCGCTCGGCGACACGACCTTCCACAAGCACATGGCGCTCGCGCGCGCCGGTGCCAATGCGACGGACTACGCGCTGACGGTCGGTCCGAAGACCGCGCGCTTCGATCTGCACGCGAGCGAGATGACCTTCGAAGGCAACGTGCAGCTGCTCTGCTCGAAGGACACGCGGCGCATCTGGCAGAACGTCTGCCGCTTCCGCAACGGCACGTTCATGCTCGACAACGACGGCGTCGCGCCCGACTGCCAGTGGAACGTCTACGAGAGCATCGCGATGCAGACCGGACTCGGCGCGCGCACGCCCTTCTCGGTCCGGGACTCGGAGTTCCACAAGGGCTCGGTGAACGGTGTCGCCTCGCTCGGTGCGATCACGCTCTCGAACTGCTATCTGGGCCAGACCACCCTGGCGGGCTCGGTCACCAACGCGGCACCGGCCCCTGCGCCCTGGATCGGCCGCGCGAGCGTGCTGCCCGTCGATCCGCCGGCTGGCGGCTTCGTCGATCTGCAGCTCGACTTCCAGCCCGGCACCGCGGGCCTGTGGGTGCTCGGCGACGCGCTCGCGCGCCCGAAGACGACCAATTATCCGTTCCGCTTCTACCTCGACATCACGACGATGGTCGCCCTGCCGGGCGTCTACCAGCTGCGCGACAAGGCGCGGCTCCTGATCCCGAACTCGGCGGCGCTGGTCGGCCACGAGTTCTTCGCCCAGCCGGTCGCGGTTCCGACCGCCTCCCAGGGCTACGTGCCGCCGCTCTTCCTGCCGACCGGCGGGCGCTTCGTGATCCAATAGCGGGCTCCTCCCCTTCGGTGACGATCTCGGCGATCATGCCGGGGTGAGCGACGACCCACAGACGCGAATCCTGCTGCGTCGCTGGCACGAGGGCGACGCCGCCGCCCTCGACGCCCTGCTGCGCGAGAACCTGCCGTGGATCCGGGTCTACGTCGAGCAGCGCCTCGGTCCGTTGCTCAAGCGCCGCGGCGACACGAGCGACTACGTGCAGGAGGCCATGTGCGACGTGCTGCGCTATGGCCCGCGCTTCCTG
>CAZSKV010000068.1:0-5006 GCA_964607495.1 uncultured candidatus Brocadiaceae bacterium | reverse complement strand
TAGGTGTTCAGCAGGTTGCCCTGGTCGTCGAACGTGAACACCTCGTTGCCCGAGTCGCCGCAGACCCAGATCCGGCTCTTCCCGACGATGCCGGGGGAGTCGGCCAGGATGAAGCCACCGAGCGAGCGCGAGCCGGCAGGCGCGGTGTAGATCTGCGTCCCGAACGTGACCGGGTCGATCTTCGTGATGCGCGTGGGCGACGCGACGCGATGGCCGACCCAGACGAAGCCCTGGTTGTCGATCGTGATGCCGAGCGGCGTGGTCCCGACCGTGACCGTTCCCAGCACGTTGCCGGCGGCATCCATGCGCGCCACGACGCCGGCCGAGTTGAACGTGACCCAGGCGACACCGGCCTTGTCGAATGCGATGTCGGTGGCGCCGCCGCCGCCGATCGAGGAGGTCGACACGTTCTTGATCAGGACGCCGTTGCGATCGCAGAGCGTCAGCGTGGCGGTGATGAAGTTGACGACCCAGAGGTCACCGTTCGGTGCCCGGGCGACTCGCGAGAGGTCGAAGCCATTCGCGGACATGTCGACCTTGGCGAGGACGTTTCCCGATGCATCGACCTTGGTGAGGGTCCGGCCCTGGCGGGCGGCGAACCACATGGCGTCGTCGAATTGGGCCGAGATGGGTGTCGCGAGCGCGAGACCCAGGACTGGCAGTGTGAACCGCATGCGGAAACTCCTTGGCTGGTGAGGTGGTGGTGGGAGGGCGGATGCCCGCAACCGGGCCGAACGGGCCGCGGCTGCCGGATGGGCTCCCATGTTTACGTCAAACCGCGCCGGAGGGTGAGGGGGAGTATCTTGCGCCGGCATGACGCGCACGCTCGCTGCACTCGGCGCCGGACTGGCGCTGGTCGCACCGTTGCTCTCCCAGTCCCGGCCGGATTCTGCCGCATCGAGCCCGTCGGCGCGGGCGCGCGCCGTGCTCGCGGGGCTCAGCCTCGAGCAGAAGGCCGGGCAGTTGCAGATGGCCTGGATCCTGTCGCGGGAAGCGGCGGGCACGCCGGCCCGGCAGCGGCTCGAGCGCTGGATCGCGGACGGCGTGCTCGGTGGGGTGGTGCTCTCGCTGGGCTCGGCGGGGCAGGCGCAGGCCCTGGTCGTCGCCCTGCAGCGCCAGGCTCCCGTGCCGCTGCTGGTCGCCGGCGACTTCGAAACCAGTTGTGCGTTCCGCCTGACCGGCACCACGCACCTCGGCAACGCGATGCTGCTGGGCGCGGCCGGCCAACCACGGCTGGCCTACGACGCCGGACGGGTGACCGCGCAGGAGGCCACGGCGCTCGGATTCCACTGGTGCTTCGCGCCGGTGCTCGACGTGAACGTGAACCCGGCCAACCCGATCATCAACGTGCGCTCGTTCGGGGAGAGGCCGGAGCGCGTGGCTGCGCTCGGCACCGCGTTCACCCGCGGGCTCGAGGACTTCGGCATGCTCGCCTGCGGCAAGCACTTCCCGGGGCACGGCGACGTCGCCACGGACAGCCACCTGGCGATGCCGACGGTGACCGGGGACCGCGCACGGCTCGAGCAGATCGAGCTGCTGCCCTTCCGCCAGGCGATCGCCGCCGGCATCTCCTCGCTGATGACTGCGCACCTCGCGATGCCCGCGCTCGGTGAGGATGCCGCCACGCCGGCGACCCTGTCGCCCAGGATCCTGACCGGCCTGCTGCGCCAGGAGCTCGGTTTCCAGGGCATCATCACCACCGATGCGCTCGACATGGGCGGCGTGAAGCAGACCTTCGCCCCGGGCGAGGTCGCGGTGCGCGCGCTCGCTGCCGGCGCCGACCTCCTGCTGATGCCGCCCGACCCCGTTGCCGCGCGCGATGCGGTCGTCGCCGCCGTGCGCACCGGCCGCGTGCCCCAGGCCCGGCTGGACGAAGCCGTGCTGCGGCTCCTCGCCGCCAAGGACCGGCTCGGCCTGCTCGGAGCCGGGCAGGACGCGCCGGTCCCTGGCCGGGGCTACCCGCGGGCCGACTGGGCCGAAGTGGTCGCCAGCCGCGCGAACCGGCAGCTCGCGGCCGAGATCGCGCGCCGCGGGCTGACGCTCGTCCGCGATGCGCAGGAGCTCGTGCCGCTGCCGCGCAACGAGCCGGCCGTGCTCGTGACCTTGCTCGACAAGGACGAAGCCGAGCCCGGCGAGCTCTTCGCCCGCGACCTGCAGCCGGCGCTGCCGCAGCTGACCAGCCACCGGCTGACGCCGAAGAGTCCACCCGACGCCATCGTGGCGGCCGCGGCCGCGCTGGCCGGGAGCAAGCTCGCGCTGGTCGCCCTGCACGTGCAGGTGCGCTCGTACTCGGGCACCATCGGGATCCCGCCCGCCCTGGCGCCCGTGGTCGCCGCCCTTGCCGCGCACCCGCGGGCGCTGGTGGTGTCGTTCGGCAACCCGTACCTGCTGCGCGACTTCCGCGCGATCTCGAGCTACCTCTGTGCCTACCTCGGCAGCGAGGCCACCGAGGCGGCTGCGGCCGCGGCCCTGCTCGGCAAGGCGGCGGTGACCGGCCGCCTGCCGGTCACCATCCCGGAGCTGCACGCGGTTGGCACCGGGATCTCGGTGCATCCGCGCGGCACGTTGCCGATCTCCTCGCCGCTGGCGGAGGGGTGCGTGCTGACGCTGACCACCCAGCTGCGCTTGCGCCTGGAGCAGGCGATCGGCGCGAAGGCGTTTCCCGGCGCGGCCCTGGTGGTCCTGCGCCACGGCGCCGTGATCTCGGAGATCGTGGCCGGGCGCGAGACCTACGCCGACACGGCACCGGCGGTGACGCCGAACACGGTCTACGACCTGGCCTCCCTGACCAAGGTCGTGGCGACGACGGCGGTCGCGTTGCGCCTGATCGCGCGCGGCGATCTCGATCTCGACACGCCGGTGCAGCGTCTCGTGCCGGAGTTCACGGGTCAAGACAAGGAGCGCGTGACGGTGCGGCATCTGCTGACGCACAGCTCCGGGCTGCCAGGCTATGTGAAACTCTTCGAGCGCATGACCGGCAGGGACGCGCTCGTGCAGGCGAGCGCGCAGCTGGCGCTGACCCAGCCTCCGGGCACCAAGACCGTCTACTCCGACCACGGCATGATCCTGCTGATGGCCAGCCTCGAGGCCGCCGGCAAGCAGCCCTTCGCCGCGCTCGTGCAGCAGGAGGTCTGCCTGCCGCTCGGGATGCGCTCGGCGCGCTTCGCGCCCACCGGCACGCCGATCCCGGCGCCGCCGACCGAGGAGTGTCCGTGGCGCAAGATCCTGGTGCAGGGTCAGGTCCACGACGAGAACGCCTACGCGATGGGCGGCGTCTCCGGCCATGCCGGCCTGTTCGCGACCGCGCTCGACGTCGCCAAGGTCGGCGACGCGCTGCTCGGCGGTGGCAAGGGCTGGCTGCCGCGTGCGCTCTGTGTGCAGGCCACGACCCGCCAGGGACTGGTCCATGATTCCTCGCGCGCCCTCGGCTGGGACACCTTCGCGGCCGGCAGGTCGGGCGGGTCCCTGCTCTCGCCGCATGCATTCGGCCACACCGGGTTCACCGGCACCTCGATCTGGTGCGACCCGGAGCGCGACCTCGTGATCGTGCTGCTGACCAACCGCGTGCACCCGACCCGCGACAACCACCAGATCGACGCGATCCGGCGCGAGATCGCGGATCTCGTCGTGCGCAACTGTCTCGACCGATGAAGCGCGTCGCCTCGATCTGGCTGACCGGAGTCCTCTGCCTCGGCCTTGGCGCGCAGACCCGCACGTTCGTGCAGATCTCCGACCCGCACGTCGGCGCGGCAGCCGGCCTCGCGCACCTGCAGGTGGTGCTGGCCGCGGTCGCCGCGCTCGAGCCCAAGCCCGAGCTCGTGGTGGTGACCGGGGACCTCACCGAGAAGGGCCTCGACGCCGAACGGCAACGCTTCGTGCAGACGATCACGGAGTTCCGCGCGCAGCACGGCATCCGCGTGCTGGCCGCGCCCGGGAACCACGACGCGCGGTGGAGCGCGGAGCCGCAGGAGCTCGCCGCGGGACCCGGTGGCCCCTTTCCGCGCTTCGCGGCGGTCGGTGACCTCGGCTTCCTCGCGCTCGACTCGACGCTGCCATTCGGCCAGCACGGCCACCTGAGCCGCGCGCAGCTCGCGCGCTGTGCGCAGCTGATCGCGGCCCACGCGGAGGTGCGCGACTGGGTGCTCGCGCTGCACCACCCGCCCGACGAGGGCCGCTTCCTCGACGACGAGGCAGGCCTGCTCGAGTTCGTGTCCCGGCACCCGGTGTCGTTGGTGCTGACCGGTCACGGCCACGCGCACAAGGTCTGGGAACGCAACGGCGTGCCGCACGTGATGGCGATCGGCGTGATGAACCCGCGCTTCGGCTACCGCCACTTCGAGATCGGCGCCGACGCGATCACCGGCACCAAGGTCGTGATCGGACCCAGGGAAGCGCAGCGGGTCGCCGACCTGCGCGCACCGCGCGACCATGCCGGGCGGCTGCGCCGCTACCGCGAGGCCAGCGCGCAGCCCGCGGCCGCGAGCCGGCCGGGTGGCTTCGGCGTGCACGAGTGGTGCGAGCGCCTGCTCGGCTTCGAGGTGCCTCGCTCGCTCTGCGTGAGCGGGCCGGAGGCCTGCGTGCAGGAACTCACGGGCACCGTGCTCTCCGCGGCACTCGCCTGCGCGGATCTGGCGGTCGTGGCCACCGTCGAGGGTGAGGTCCACGCGCTGCGTGCCGAGGATCTGGCCACGCGTTGGCGGGCCGAGGTGAAGGGCCCGCTCTGGACCGCGCCCTTCGCGAGCGGCGCGCAGATCCTCGTCGCCGATGCGACCCCGTCCCTGGTGGTCTTCGACCGCGGCGGCAAGCAGCAGGCGCAGATTGCGCTACCCGCGGCCGTGACCGCGGTCGGCGCCGCCGCGGCGGACGGCGCGCGCGTGCTCGCGCTCGGGGATGGCCAGCTCGCGCGCTTCATCCCGGGCGCCGAGGCCGTCGAGCTCTGCGGCATCCTGCCGGCCATGACGCGCGCGGCGCCGCTCCAGCTCGGCGAGCACCTGGTCCTGCCCGCC
>CAZSKV010000067.1:0-4229 GCA_964607495.1 uncultured candidatus Brocadiaceae bacterium | reverse complement strand
GCGGCGGCGCTGCGCGCGGCTTTCGGGCTCGCGCGCCGTCTCGTCGAGGAGCGCGCGAGCCCGGGCCGGCAGCTGGCGCATGGCGGCGACGTGGCCCGGGTGGTGCGCGAGAGCGCGCGCGGCAGCCATCAGGAGTGCTTCTTCGCGCTGATGCTCGACGTCAGGCACCGCATCCTCGGACTGCGCGTGATCTCGCGCGGCACCCTCGCGCTCGCTCCCGTGCACCCGCGCGACGTGTTCGTCGCCGCGATCCGCGAGGGTGCAGCCGCGGTCGTGATCGCGCACAACCATCCGAGCGGGGACGCGGCGCCCTCGCGGGAGGATCGCGACGTCACTGACCGGTTGCGGGAAGCGGGTGCGCTGCTCGGGATCGCCGTGCTCGACCACGTCGTCGTCGGCGCCGAGCGCTTCTTCTCGTTCGCCGACGAGGCCTTTCACCAATACGAGTGAGCAGTGGGCACCGCGCCGCTGCCGCTCAGCGGCCGGCCTCCGGCGCGCCCATCTCCTGCAGCAGGGTGGGGGCGGGCAGCACCTCGCTCATCACCCAGCCGACGAAGCGCATGTCCACGCCGATGTTGCGCGAGCGGTCGGCGTTCCAGCCGTAGTCGCCGACGACGTTCTCGAACACGCGGTCGAAGTTGAGGCCGACGAGCTCCCCCTTGCCGTTGATGATCGGTGAGCCGCTGTTGCCGCCCGTGGTGTCGGCGTCCGCGAGGAAGCAGACGGGCACGTCGCCGAGCTTCTGGTCGTAGAAGCGGCTCTGCTCGCGCTTGCCGGCGGCGGCGAGCAGCGCCGGCGGGTTCGCGAACGGTTCCTTGCCGGTCTCCTTCTCCAGCAGGCCGCGCACGGTCGTGCGCGGCACGTAGACCGCGCCGTCGCGGGGCGCGTAGCCGCGCACGGTGGCCAGCGAGACGCGCAACGAGCTGTTCGCGTCCGGATAGAAGCCCTTGCCCCGCCAGGCTTCCTGGGCCTCGATCCAGCGCGGGCCGATCACCAGGCGCCGGCCTGCCAGCGACATCTGCTGCTGCTGCGCGAGTCGCCGCGACCTGGCGATCCCGCGGGCCAGCTGCAACGCCGGGTCGTCGCTGGCCGCCACTGCGGCGGCGGGCTTCTTGACCCACTGCACGCGCTGCTCTGGCGCCAGCCAGGCGGCGAACGCCGCCCGCACCGCGGCTTCGAGGTCGCCGGCAGCGAGCTGCTCGCAGCCCTCGATCTTCTGCACGCCCTGCAGGCTCTTCGCTTCCTCGAGCAGGATCGCGAGCACCCTGGACTCGACCGGCGCGAAGTCACGGGCCAGGCCGTCGCTGGCCAACAGGGCCGCGAACTCCTGCGGTGGCACGGCGTCGGCCTTGTCGCGGTTCTTGTCTGCCCAGTCGGTCAGATCCATCAGCGCGCGCAGGAGCGGCGCCTGTCGGTTGAGTTCGCCGAGCACCAGATCCCGGTCCTGCGTGCGCCGCGCCATCTCGTCGAGATCCTTGAGTTCGTCGAGCACCGAGCCCCACTGCTGCTGGCGGGCCGGAGCGCCGGCGAGCCATTCGGTGAACTGCGCCTCCTCGCGCAGCTTCTTGGCGACGACCGCATTGCGGGCCAGACCCCGGACCTGGCCGAGCGCGGACTTCTGCACGTTGGCGAGCTGCTTGATCCGGGTCGAGAGCGCGAGGGCCATGGCCGGATCGTCCTTGCCGGCAGCCTCGAGGACCTCGAGCACGCGCGTCGCGAGTTCGTGGCGCTTGGGCCAGAAGAACCCCTGCCGCTCCTTGACCGCGACCGACGACAGATAGCGCTCCGTGCGGCCCGGGTAGCCGAGCACCAGCACGAGGTCGCCCTCCTGCACGCCGTCCCAGCCGACCTTCAGGAAGTGCTGCGGCTTGAACGGCACGTTCCCGGGCGCGTGCGCCGCGGGCTTGCCGTCCTTGCCGACGTAGGCGCGGAAGAACGTGAAGTCGCCGGTGTGGCGCGGCCACTCCCAGTTGTCCTCCTCGCCGCCGAACTCGCCGACCGCGCGCGGTGGCGCGTAGACGAGGCGGACGTCGCGCAGCAGCGTGCGGAAGTAGAGGTGGTAGGTCCGGCCTTCGAAGAACGTGGCCACGCTGCAGCTCGTGTCCGGCTCCTTCTCACCCTCGGCGATCAGCTGGCGGACGATCTGCTCGGTCCGCAACGCGCGCTCGAGGTCGTTCGCGGCCTTGTCGCGCGCGGCGTGCACCTTCGCGCTCACGTCCTCGATCCGGCGCACGACCGCGACCGTCATGCCCTTGGCCGGGAGTTCCTGGCTGCGCTCGTGCGCCACGAACCCGTCGCGCAGGTAGTTCTTCGCGACGGTGCTGTGCTGTTGGATCGCGCCGAAGCCGCAGTGGTGGTTGGTCGCGACGAGGCCGTCCGCCGACACGAACGCGGCACTGCAGCCCGAGATCTGCACGGCCGCCGAGAGCACGCCCCCGGCGGTCGGGTGCCAGAACTGGTCTTTCGTCAGTTGCAGCCCCCGGGCCTGCAACTGCTGCCAGTCCATGGCCAGGATCTGTTGTGGCAGCCACTGGCCCTCGTCGGGGCGGAACGCGAGGACGGCGAGGATCGGGAGCAGGAAGCGGCGCGCGGACATGGCGCAACTTATACGAGCCGGGTGCGGCCTCGTATAAGGCGAGCCCATGCGCGCGCTCCTGACCCTGTTCGTGCTCGTCCCGTTGGTCGCCCAGGGCAAGAACCTGGTCAGCAAGGACCGCAAGGCTCCGTCGCCGACCGCCGCGCGCTGCGGCTCGGGCATCGCGTGGCACAAGGACCTCGCGCCTGCACTCGCGCAGGCGGAGGCCGAGGGCAAGCCCGTGCTCTGGTACGTGCCGACGGTCGCCGGCTCGCCGATGGATCGCAAGGCCGAGCTCGATCGCTACCTGGCGGCGGGCCCGTTCCAGCAACCCGAGATCGTCGCGCTGCTGGGCGCACGCTTCGTGGCGCTGAAGCTCGTGCCCAAGGGACCCGAGCAGCAGCAACGGAAGCTCGGGCGCGGCCAATTCATCGAACCCGGCTTCCTCGTGCTCGACGCCAAGGGCAAGGAGCTGCACCGCCTGGACCGGATCTCGACCCTGGATCCGACCTGGCTGCGCACCAGGCTCGCCGGCTGGGCCGGCACGGAGGTGCCCGTGCGCGAGCTGCCGCCGGCGCTCGCGCAGGCCCGCGCGGCCCTGCAGGCCGGCGACCCGCTCGCGGCCGAGAAGGCGCTGCTCGCCGGGCGCGCGACGCTGCCCGCGGCGCACGCCGCCGAGGGCGAGTTCCTGCTCGGCGCGGCCCTGGCCCGCAGTGCGCGTTCCGCCCAGGCCAAGGCGATCTGGATCGCGGCCGCGGCGGCGCAGCCGGACGATCCCTGGGCCTGGAAGTGCGCGGCCGAGGCCGAAGGGCATGGGCCGTTCCTGCGCGGCTTCGAGGACTTCACGACCCTGCCGCCGGCGGTCCTCACGCAGCCCACGGTGGGCACCCAGGCACCCGAAGGCGTCTACACCGAGGACGAGATCCGGTGGCGCTGCGTGCGCTTCCTGCTGGGCATGCAACGCGAGCACGGTGGCTACGACGACAGCATCTACGACTTCGGCGGGGCAGACTCGCTGCCGAACGTCTACGTGGCCGGCACCGCGATCGTCGGTTGGGCGCTGCTCGAGGAGTTCCCGCAGGGCGGCAACGAAGCGGTCGAGCAGGCGATCACCCGCATCCTGGCCTATGTCGCCGCCGATGCGCACCTGAACCTCGAGGACGTCGACGAGCAGCTGTGGGCGCACGTCTACCGCATGCACTTCGCGGCGCGCCTGCTCGACCTGCGTCCTGCGCACAAGGCCGCGGCCCGGGCGCTGCTCGCGCAGGCGGCGGGGCAGGCCGTGGCGATGCAGCTCCCGACCGGCGCGTTCCGGCACGAGTATCCGAACCCGTTCGTGATGGCCTCGACCCTGCACGCGCTCAAGGCCGCCGAGGCGCACGGTGTCGAGCTGGACGCCGGCAAGATGCAGAAAGCGGTGCGCGCCCTGCTCTCGTGCCGGGCCCAGAACACCGGCGCGTTCCCGTACAACTTCACGCGCGCGAACCCGGACCTCCCGGTCCCCGGCGCCGCCGGCCGGATGCCGCTCTGCGAGCACGCGCTGCTGCTCTGGGGCGAGTCGTCGGCCGAGCCGTTGCGGGCCGCGATCGAGGCGGCCTTCACGCACCACGAACAACTCGAGTCGACGCGCAAGTACGACAACCATGCGAACCGG
>CAZSKV010000066.1:0-13201 GCA_964607495.1 uncultured candidatus Brocadiaceae bacterium | reverse complement strand
CGCCCCGAGGCGCTGATCGACGGCATCCTGAAGCTCAAGGAGCGCATCGGCATGGGGCACCGCCGCACATGAAGGCGCTGCAGGAGAAGCTGCTCCTGGCGTTGCCCGGCAGCGAAGCCGGCGCCCAGCAGGACGGCACCGCCTTCGTGCGCGTGCCGGTCGCGCAGGTCGCTGCCGCCGCGAGCGCGCTCCTGGCCGACGGCTTCACGCGCTTCCTCGACCTGACCGCGACCGACGACCCGCGGGAGGCGCAGCGGTTCGAGCTGCAGTACCTGTTCTACTCGATGGGCGCGCAGTGCTGGTTCCGGCTCAAGGCCCGCACCGCGGCGCAGGCGCCGTCGATCACCAGCGTGTTCCCCGGCGCCGACTGGTACGAGCGCGAGGTCTTCGATCTGTTCGGCGTGCGCTTCACCGGCCATCCCGACCTGCGTCGCATCCTGCTGCCCGACGACTGGAACGGCCACCCGTTGTGCGCGGACAGCCCGCTCGGCAACGAGCCGGTCGACTTCACGGTCACGCGCGAGATCTACGGCACCTGAGAGCCCGGTGAGTTGGAGCGACCGATGACGAGCGTGCAGAGCGACACCCGAAGCGGCAAGAGCACCCTGCGGATCAACATGGGTCCGCAGCACCCCTCCACGCACGGTGTGCTGCGGCTCGAGCTCGAACTCGACGGCGAGCTCGTCGTCGCCTGCAGACCCGTGATCGGCTACCTGCACACGGGCATCGAGAAGTCGATGGAGGCGCGCAACTGGATGCACGCGCTGCCGATGACCGACCGGATGGACTACCTGAATCCGCTCGGCAACAACCTCGCGTTCTCGCTCGCGGTCGAGCGGCTCTTCGCCTGCACTCCACCACCGCGCGCGCAGGCGGTGCGCGTGCTGCTCGCCGAGCTGACCCGCCTCAACTCGCACCTCGTCTGGGTCGGCACGGCCGGCATGGACCTCGGCGCGCTGACGATCTTCCTCTACACGTTCCGCGAACGGGAGACGCTGCTCGATCTTTTCGAGGAGCTGACCGGGCAGCGGATGATGACCTCGTTCATCCGGCCCGGCGGGCTGGCCGACGAGGTGCCGGACGCCTGGTTGCAGCAGGTCAAGGGTTTCGTCGACGCGATGCCGGCCTGCATCGACCAGTACGAGGGCTTGCTGACCAACAACCCGATCTTCCGCGAGCGCATGCAGGGGATCGGGCGGATCGACGCCAACACCTGCTTCGCCTACGGCGTGACCGGCCCCCTGCTCCGCGCCGCGGGCGTCGCGCACGATCTGCGCAAGGCACACCCGTACTGCGGCTACGAGCAGTACGAGTTCGCGGTGCCGACCCGCGACGAGGGCGACTGCTACGCACGCTATCTCGTGCGCATCGCCGAGATGCGCGAGAGCGTGCGGATCGCGCAACAGGTGCTCGCGAAGATGCCCGCGGGCCCGGTGCGCACCGACAACCGCAAGCTGATGGCGCCACCGCGCAGCGAGTTCCAGAAGTCGATGGAGGCGCTGATCCACCACTTCAAGCTCTACACCGAGGGCATCCGGCCGCCGGCGGGCGAGGCCTACGTCGCGGTCGAGTCGCCGCGGGGCGAGCTCGGCTTCTTCGTCAAGAGCGACGGCAGCGGCAAGCCCTGCCGCATCCACGAGCGTGGCCCGTCGTTCGCGAACCTGCAGGCGATCTCGCACATGGCCAAGGGCAACCTGCTCGCCGACCTGATCGCGATCATCGCCAGCGTCGACCCGATCATGGGCGAGGTGGACCGATGAGCTCGTCCCCAACCAGCCCGGCGGCAGTGGTGACACTGAGCGCACAGACGCGGCAACGGATCCAGCAGGAGGTCGCGCAGTATCCGCAGGCGCGCACGGCCCTGCTGCCGGCACTCAAGCTCGCGCAGCAGCAGGTCGGGCACCTGCCGCCCACGATCGTCGCCGAGGTCGCCGACCTGGTCGGGGTCGCGCACGCCTCGGCACAGGAGCTCACGACCTTCTACTCGATGCTGCACACGGAGCCGCACGGCAAGCTGCTGGTCGAGGTCTGCGTGCAGATGCCCTGCGGCATGTGCGGCGGCGACCGCCTGCTGCGCCAGCTCGAGCACAAGCTCGGGATCGCCGCCGGCGAGACCACGGCCGACGGCCAGGTCACGCTGCACCGCACGCCCGAGTGCATGGGTGGTTGCCACCGCGCGCCGATGGTCAAGGTCGGCGAGCACTTCGTCGAGAACCTCGCGAACGAGGCCGACGTCGACGACCTCGTGCAGCACCTGCGGCAGGGCGAGGTGCCGCAGCGGACGGGCTCGCGGAACTTCGACTACCACCCACCGGCGGAGGCCAAGGCGCCGGCGCCGGCCGCCGACAAGAAGCGCCTCGCGTATCAACCGATCCTGCTGCCGCGACAGCCGCGCACGACCCAGGTCACGCTCGAGGAATACGTCGCCACCGGCGGCTATGCGGGCCTGCGGCAGGCCCTCGCGCTCGCGCCGGCGCAGGTGATCGAGATCGTCAAGCAGTCGAACCTGCGCGGCCGCGGCGGCGCCGCGTTCTCGGCCGGCATGAAGTGGGGCTTCGTGCCCAAGGTCCCGGGCCCGAAGTACCTGGTCGTGAATGCCGACGAGTCGGAGCCCGGCACCTTCAAGGACCGCGAGATCATGGAGGTCGAGTCGCAGCTGCTGCTCGAGGGCGTGGCGATCGCGTCGTACGCGATCGGTTGCAACGAAGCCTTCCTCTACCTGCGCGGCGAGTACGTCGAGGCGGCGCAGCGGATGCGCACTGCGATCGCCGCGGCCGAGCGCGGCGGCTGGCTCGGCAAGAACATCCAGGGCTCCGGCTTCGACCTCAGGATCCACGTGTTCACCGGCGCCGGCGCCTACATCTGCGGCGAGGAGACGGCGCTGCTCGAGTCGCTCGAGGGCCGGCGGCCGATGCCGCGCAGCCGGCCACCCTTCCCGGCGGTGTCGGGCCTCTACGCGCGGCCGACGGTCGTCAACAACGTCGAGACGATCGCCAACGTCCCGGCGATCCTCGTGCACGGCGCCGACTGGTACAAGAAGGTCGGGCCGAACGAGAAGAGCGCCGGGCCGAAGATCTTCTGCCTCTCGGGCTGGGTCAACCGGCCCGGCAACTACGAGCTGCCGCTCGGCGCGCTCTCGTTCCGCGAGCTGATCGAGGTCTACGGCGGCGGGATGCGCGACGGCGCCAGGATCAAGGGCGTGCTGCCGGCCGGCATCTCGGCGCCGATCGTGCCAGCCGACAAGCTCGACGCGAAGCTCGACTACGAAGGGGTGCAGGCCGCGGGCTCGATGCTCGGCTCGGCCTCGCTGATCGTGATCCCCGAGGGCGTCGACATCGTGCGCGCGGCGACGCGCATGGTCGAGTTCTTCCGCCACGAGTCGTGCGGGAAGTGCACGCCATGCCGCGAAGGCGTGATGTGGCTGCACAAGATCATGCTGCGCATCGAGCGCGGCCAGGGCAGGGAGCAGGACCTCGAGCTGCTGGACTCGATCTGCTCCCAGATCGGCGGCAAGGTGCTCTGCGCGCTCGGTGACTTCGCGATCAACCCGGTGCTCGCGACGATCAAGCACTTCCGCGCCGAGTACCTCGCAGCGATGCAGAACGGCCGCGGCGCCGCGGTGTGGAGCAACTCCTGAGATCCCATGACGGACCTGGTCAACTTGACGATCAACGGCAGGAAGGCGAGCGTCGCCAAGGGCACGCTGCTGGTCGAAGCCGCGCGCCAGATCGGCATCGAGATCCCGATCTTCTGCTACCACCCGAAGCTGAAGCCGGTCGGCGCCTGCCGGATGTGCCTGGTCGAGATCGAGAAGATGCCGCGGCTGCAGACCGCGTGCACGACGCCCGTCAGCGAGGGCATGGTCGTGCAGACCGCGAGCAAGAGCGCGGCGCAGGCGCAGCAGGGCGTGCTCGAGCTGCTGCTGGCCAACCATCCGCTCGACTGCCCGATCTGTGACAAGGGCGGCGAGTGCCCGCTGCAGGACAACACCTTCAAGTACGGGCCCGGCGTGTCGCGGATGACCGAGGACAAGCGCGTCAAGGACAAGGCCTGGCCGCTCTCCGACAAGATCGCGCTCGACCAGGAGCGCTGCATCCTGTGCTACCGCTGCACGCGCTTCCAGGCCGAGATCCCCGGCGACTCGGCGCTGGTCGCGCTCGATCGCGGCGGCACGAGCGAGATCGGCACCCTGAGCGGCGAGAGCTTCGACTCGCCGTTCTCGGGCAACACGATCGAGCTCTGCCCGGTGGGCGCACTGACCTCGCGCTACTACCGGTTCCGGGCGCGGCCATGGGATCTGAAGCACACGCCGTCGGTGTGCGCCGGCTGCGCCGTCGGCTGCAACGTGTCGCTGCACGCGCGCGATGGCGCGATCCTGCGCGTGCTCGCGCGCGAGAACCCGCAGGTCGACGACGGCTGGCTCTGCGACCAGGGCCGCTTCGCGACCCTGCCGGCGACCGGCGCACCGGCGCGGCCGCAGCTGCGCCGGGACGGCAAGCTGGTGCCGGTGAGCTGGGACGAGGCGCTGCAGCACGCCACGGCGATGTTGCGCCGCCAGGCCGCGGTGCTCGCTGCACCGACGCTGAGCAACGAGGGCTTCCAGGCGCTCGGTGCGCTGCGCCAAGCCCTGCCTGAGGCCGCATTCGGCATCCTGCCGCGCGCGCACTCGCCCTGGCTCGTGCAAGGCAGGATCCACCACCTCGCGCGCTGCACGAAGATCGTGAACCTCGGGCTCGACCCATGGACCGAGCTGCCGGTCCTCGCGCTCTGGCAGCGCAAGCCGCTCGCGCAGGGCGCGGCGCTGGTCGCGGTCGGACCGCGCAACGGACTCTGGCGCGACAGCGCCGCCTGGCTGCAGGGAGAGTTCGCGCAGGTGCCGCAGCTGCTGCGCGAACTGCTCGCCGCACTCGACGGGGCCCCAGCCAAGGACCAGGTCGCGAGGGCCGCCGCGAGGCTCGCGCAGGGCGGCCCGGCCGCCGTGCTGCTCGCGCGCGAGCTCGCCGAGGACGCGGCCACGTTGCAGCTCGCCCAGCAGCTCGCGGCGAAGCTCGGCGCCAACGCCGAGACCGGCCTCGTGGGTGCCCCTGCACTCGGCGCGAACGCGCGCGGCGCGCAGCAGATCGTGCCCGAGATCACGCAGGGCCAGCCCCGCCTCGGCGACGCCATGTGCGCGCTCGTGCTCGGCCTCGACGCAGTACCGGCCGGCCCCCGCACGCTGCTCGTCGCCAGCGCGCGCGCGGTACCGGACGATCCCCGGATCGAGCTGCTGCTGCCGCTCGCGCACCCCTACGAGACCGCCGGTACCTACCTGAACTTCGCCGGCCTGGCCCAACCGCTCGCGCCCGGCGGCTTCCGCCAGCAGGGCGTGCTGCAAGACCACGTGCTGCTGGGCCGCTTGCACCAGGCCCTCACCAAGAACCTCTCGACCAGCCGTTGATGGAAGACCTGCTGATCATGCTCGTGCGCTCCGCGGTGATCCTCGCGGCGTTGTTCACGATGATGCCCTACATGACGCTCTTCGAGCGCCGGGTGATCTCGTGGATGCAGGTGCGGATCGGCCCGAACCGCGTCGGCTGGCAGGGTCTGCTGCAGCCGCTCGCCGACGGGATGAAGCTGTTCTTCAAGGAGGACATCCGGCCGCGCCGCGCCGACCGCGGGCTCTACCTGCTCGCCCCGGCGATCGCGCTCTTCGCCGCGCTGCTCGGCTACGCGGTGATCCCGGTCGGCCCGACGATCGAAGTCGCCGGCAAGGAGATCCCGCTGGTGATCGCCGACATGCCGGTCAGCCTGCTCTACATCCTCGGGGCCTCGTCGCTCGGGGTGTATGCGCTGGTGCTCGGCGGCTGGGCCTCGGGGTCGAAGTACTCGCTGCTCGGCTCGTTGCGTGCGGCGGCGCAGGTCGTCTCGTACGAGCTCGTGCTCGGCCTCGCGCTGACCAGCGTCGTGATGGTCGCCGGCAGCCTGCGCCTCGCCGACATCGTCGCGGCGCAGCGCGAGTGGATGTGGTTCGTGTTCGTGCAGCCGATCGGCTTCCTGCTCTACTGCCTGGCGGCCTGCGCCGAGACCAACCGCGCCCCGTTCGACCTGCCGGAAGCCGAGCAGGAACTCGTCGCCGGCTACCACACCGAGTACTCGGGCATGCGCTTCGCGATGTACTTCATCGCCGAGTACATCAACATGATCACGGTGTCGTCGCTCGCGGCGACGCTCTTCCTCGGCGGCTGGAGCGGGCCCTTCCTGCCGGGTCCGTGGTGGCTGCTGCTCAAGGTCATGGGCTTCATGTTCCTGTTCGTGTGGCTGCGGGCGACCTTGCCGCGGCTGCGCTACGACCAGCTGATGCGGCTGTCGTGGAACACGCTCGTCCCGCTCGGCCTCCTGAACCTCGCGGTGACGGCGGTCGTGATCGTCGCGTTCGGCAAGGGCGCCACCTGACTCCGATGCTGCAAGACCTCAAAGCACTCGCCAAGGGCTTCTGGACCACGCTCGGGCACATGGCTCGTCCGGCGATCACCGTGCGCTACCCGGAGCAGAAGCGGAAGGGTGCCGCCAAGTACAAGGGCCGGCACCGGCTGTATCGCTACGACAACGGCCTCGAGCGCTGCATCGGCTGCCATCTCTGCGCGGCCGCGTGTCCGTCCCAGGCGATCTACGTCGGCGCCGAGGAGAACGACCCGCAGCACCCGGTCTCGTTCGGCGAGCGCTACGCGAAGCACTTCGAGATCAACATGCTGCGTTGCATCTTCTGCGGCTTCTGCGAGGAGGCCTGCCCGGTCGAAGCGATCCGGCTCGGCCCCGAGTACGAGCTCGCGGACTACACGCGGCACAGCCTCGTCTACACCAAGCCGATGCTGCTCGATCCGCAGCAGAACGCGCCCCGGCGCCAGTTCCACGCCGACGTAGAAGAAATGCGCGGCAGGCAGGGCGGGAACCCCGCCAGCGAGACCGGTGTCTCCGGCGCTCCCGAGGGCCATCGCGACACGCCGACCGGGGCGCGCAACCGGCTGCGGAAGGAGCTCTGACGTGGAAGATCGGATCGTCCCCCTCGCCGTCGGCTGCCTGGTCGCGCTGCTCTCCGCGCTCGGCGTCGTGCTCGCGCGCAAGCCGGTGCACGGTGCAGTCGCGTTGCTGATCCACTCGCTCGCGCTGGCCGCGCTCTACCTGATGCTCGGCGGCGAACTGGTGGCGATGGCGCAGGTCATCATCTACTCCGGCGCGATCGTCGTGCTGTTCCTGTTCGTCGTGCTGCTGCTGCCGCAGGGTGGCAGGGAAGGCGGGCCCGACCGCGTGCGCGTGCTGGCCGCGGCGATCGGCGGCGGAACGCTCTTCGCCGCCCTGGTGTTCACCCTGACCGCCGCACGCCAGCTGCCCGCGAGCGGGCCGGCGCCCACGGGCGGGGTCGCGCCGGTCGGCCGCGCGCTCTTCGGTGCCCAGCTGGTGCCGTTCGAGCTGACCGCGATCCTGCTGCTGGTCGCGATCCTCGGCGCGGTCACGATCTGGCGCCGCCAGGAAGGCGGGACCCACAAGACGGGAGCAGGAGAACCATGATCGGCGCGCTGGTCACGAGCCCCGAAGCGCTGGTGCTCGGCACGAGCGCCCTGCTCTTCGCGCTCGGCGGCACCGGGCTCCTGCTGCGCCGGAATCCGATGGCGCTCCTGATGTCGATCGAGCTGATGCTGAACGCCGGGAACCTCGTGCTGGTCCTGGCGGCGCGCGCGCGTGGGTTCGTCGACGCGCACGCGGCCGTGCTGATCGTGCTGGTGCTCGGCGCCGCGGAGGTCGTGATCGGTCTCGGCCTCGCGCTCGCGCTCTTCCGCAACCGGCCCCAGGTCGACGCCGACGAACCGCAGGAGGTGCACGGATGAGCTGGATCGCCTGGGCCTGGCTCTTCACGCTGCCGGGGCTGCTGCTGACCGCGCTCGGAGCCGGACGGCGGCCGGGCATCGCCTCGGTCGCTGGCCCGCTCGCGGTCGGCCTGGCCGGACTCGCGTTCGTGCTCGGCGACCGCCACGAGATCGTCGTGCGCTACGCCGAGTGGTTGCCGCTGGTGCCCGACGGTGCGTTCATGCTGCGCGTCGACGGCCTCTCGGCGGCGATGCTCTGCGTGGTCGGCTTCGTGTCGTTCTGCGTCTACGTCTATTCGCTGAGCTACATGCACGGCGACCCGGGGCAGCGGCGCTTCTTCTGCTACCTCGACTTCTTCGTGCTGGCGATGAACCTGCTGGTGCTGGGCGGCACGCTCGCGGTGCTGCTCGCCGGCTGGGCCGGCGTCGGCCTGGCGTCGTTCCTGCTGATCGCGTTCTGGCGCGACCGGCCGCACACGCTCGGCGCCGGCCTGCAGGCCCTGGCCGCGAACGCGATCGGTGACGCGGCGCTGCTGCTCGCGGCGGTGCTCGTGCCCTACGGCTTCGGGGACCTGACGACCCTGTTCACGATCGGCCCCGAACAGCTCCCGGGTGGCAGCTTCTCGGTGCTGGCTTGGCTGCTGGTGACCGCGGCCTGCGCGAAGTCGGCGCAGGGGCTGCTCTACTTCTGGCTGCCGTCGGCGATGGCCGGCCCCACGCCGGTGTCGGCCCTGATCCATGCCGCGACGATGGTCGCGGCCGGCGTCTACCTGCTCGTGCGCACCAGTGCCACCCTGGCGCTCGCGCCCGACGTGCTGCAGGCGACGGCCTGGATCGGCGTGCTGACCGCGTTGCTCGCCTCGCTCGCAAGCCTGCAGCAGACCAACTACAAACGCGGGCTCGCCTACTCGACCTGCAGCCAGCTCGGTTACATGTTCGCGGCGGTCGGGTTCGGCGCGCCCTTCGCCGCGTTCTTCCACCTGGTCACCCACGCAGCGTTCAAGGCGCTGCTCTTCCTGTGCGCGGGCGCCGTGATCCACGCGGCGCACGGGGAGGAAGAGCTCGCGCGCCTGCGCGGCCTGCGCCAGAGCCTGCCGCAGATCATGGCCCTGACGCTGATCGGCTCGCTGGCCCTGATCGGGTTGCCGCTGCTCACCGCCGGCGCGTTCTCCAAGGACCTGATCCTCGAAGCCGGCATCGCGCGCGCGCCGCTGCTCGGCTACACGCTGCTCGCCGCGGTGCTGCTCACGGGCCTCTACACCGGACGCCTCTTCTTCGGCGTGTTCGGGGGTGGCGAGGCGCACGGCACCGTGCACAAGCCGGACCTGCTGATGGTGGCGCCGCTGCTGCCGCTCGCGCTCGGCGCGCTGCTGCTCGGCTACCTCGGCGGCCCGCTCGCGCACCTGCTCGGCGCCAAGGTCGAGATCCACGCGTTCAGCACGCTCGGCCTCGTCGCGGGCGGCCTCGGCGTCGCGGGTTTCGTGCTGGCTGGCTTCTGGCAGCGGGCTGCGCACGGCGCCGCGCGCATGCCCTCGCTCGGGATTCCGTGGGTCGAACCGCTCGCCGCCACCGGCCGCGGGATCGCCGCGGGCTTCGCGGCCCTGCACAGCGGCCGGCTCGGGCTCTACGTGTTCACGTCGGTGCTCGGCACCGCGGTGATCCTCTACCTCGCCATCTCGTCGCGCATCTGAGGCAGCCCCTTGCACCAGTTCTTCCAACACCCAGGACTGCTCGCGGCGACGATGCTGACGTTGGCGGCAGTCGCGATCCTGGCGTTCGCCGGCGCGCTCTCGCGCCGGCAGCCCCTCGTGCTCGGGATCGCGTTCGCTGGCGTGGCGCTCGCGGCGCTCGCGGGGATGCGGCCCTTCGGCGAGTCGTCGCTCGCGATCCTCGGCACCGCGGCGTTGGCCGCGCTCGGCCTCGTGCTGCTGCCGACGGTCGAGCTCGAGCGCGACGAACAGCACGTCGAGAGCGCCAGCCTGCTGCTGCTCGGCGCCGCCGGCGGGATCGTGCTCGCTACCGAGAAGAACCTGCTGAGCCTCGTGCTCGGCCTCGAGACGTTGACGCTCTCGGTCGCGGTGCTGACCGGGCTCGGCCGTGGCCCGCGCCCGCTCGAGGCGGCGTTCAAGTTCTTCGTGCTGGCCGGCGTGAGCCTCGCGACCGCGATCTACGGCATCGGGCTCTATGCGTATGCGGCCGGCACGTTCCAGCTGGGCGCGCCAGTTCCGGCCGAGGAGTCGCTGGCGCTGCTCTACAAGACCGGCCTCGTGATGGTGACGCTCGGGTTCGCGTTCGAGCTCGCGGTGGTGCCGATGCACTTCGGGGCGCTCGGCGCCTACATGAGCGCGCCGGTCGGGGTGGTCGCCTTCGCGATGACCGCGAGCAAGCTCGGCACCGGTCTGGCCCTCTTGCGCCTGACCACCGGTCCGGCCGGTGCCCTGATCGGGCCGGTGCTGATCGGCGTCGGTGTGGTGTCGATCCTGTGGGCGACGTTCGCGGCGCTGCACCAACGTGACCTGCGCGGCATGCTCGCGTACTCGGCGATCGCGCATGCCGGGTTCGTCGCGCTGGCGCTGGGCTGCGGGGAGGAGGGCCGGCGGGCCGCGATCTACTACCTGGCGGTCTATGCGGCTTCGGCTGGCCTGGTGATGGCGGCGCTGGCCGGGCGCGCGGGGGCGCTGCCCTTCGCCGAAGTGCGTAGCCGCCCGCTCGGGCCGCTGCGCACCTTCGCGCTGGTCCTCGGGCTGCTCTCGCTTGCGGGCGTGCCGCCGAGCCCTGGTTTCTGGGCCAAGCTCGGCGTGCTCCTGCCGGCGTGGCAGCTCGCCGGGCCGACCTTGACCAGCCTCGCGGCGCTCGGCGGCGTGTTCGGGGCGCTCTACTACCTGCGGCCCGTCCCCGACCTGCTGGCCAACCTGCGCAGCGGGACGCGCGAGCAGGGCTTCGGCGTCCGCCTCGCGATCGTCGGGGCGGGGGCCGTCGTACTCGCGCTCATGGTCGCGCCGCGGATCGCGAACCGCCTCGCGGTCTGGGTCGGCTGAGGAAGTTATCCCCGTAGAAAAGTACGCGGTACTTATCTACCAAGCAGCGGGGTGAAGTAGCGGTAGTACACCTCGAGGCTCAGCACGCACATCGCCGTCGTGTAGGCCCGGTCCCGGTTCGTGTCCCCCGCATACTCCGCATACACGTCGATCGGCTTGAACGACCCGTCCCGCTCCTGCGCCGCCGGCAGCACGGCCTTGAGCGCCGCGTTCCACTCGTCCCACACCTCGCCACCCGCAAGGAAGCAGGCGAGGCTGCCGTAGTACCAGAAGTAGACGTTGCCCGCCGCCTGCAGCACGAATGCATCCTGGCTCGCACGCCGGTAGGCCGTCGGCTTGCGCTCGAGCGTGAACTCCAACCCGGCGCGCAGCCGGAAGTCCTCGGCATGCTGCCCGAGCAGCAGCAGCGCGAACACCGACGCCGGCGTCGAGGCCGGCAGCGTGCGCCAGCTCGAAGCCAGGCGCCCTGGCTCCCGGTTGTACAGGAAGTAGCCGTGCTCGCGGTCGAAGCTCTGCAGCAGGAATGCCCGCGCGCGCACACGCGCCTCGTCCGGCACCGTGAGCCCGGCCAGTTTCGCCGACTCCAGCGCCATGACCATCCAGGCCGTGATCGAGGAGCGGGAGTAGCGGTCCTCGGCCTGCAGGCGCGGCGAGAAGTAACCCCACCCGCCGGCGGTCTGCTGCCGCAGAATCCAGGCGACCGCGCGTTCGAGCGGCCGCAGCAGCCGTGCGTCGCGGGTCATCCCATAGCACTCGGCGAGCGCGTAGGTCGTGATCCCATGGTCGTAGGACGAAGTGATCCCGAAGTGGCCACTGGCCTCGTCCTGCGCGCCGAGCAGGAACTCGACCGCGTGCGCGACGACTGCGGAATGCTCGGTGCGTGAGCCGGGAGTGTGCCCGGCGCCGAGGAACGCGAGCAGGCAGAGCCCGGTCTTGCCGACGTGGACTTCGCCGTACTTCTGGTCCATCCGCCGCCGCGCGCCCCAGGCTCCGTCCTCCTGCTGGATGCGCGCGAGATAGGCGAGCCCGCGCTGCACGGCGACCTCGGTCTCCCGCGTGCCGCCGAAGCGCTCGAGGGCCTCGGCCTTCGCCGGGCCGAAGCGGTTCTGGAACAGCGTCACGTCGCCGTGCTCCACCTGGTCCGCGCGCGAGACGGACGTCACCTCGGCCAGGAACGATGCCGGCAGACGCACCTCGACCGCGCCCTGCTCGGCGGAACCCGGCGCGCGCCGGGGCGCCGGCAGCGGCAGCACCGGTTGCGCGCTGGCGATGCCGGCTGGGGCCGGTGCCGGCACCGCTCCGGCCACGCGCAGCGCCGGGCCCGGCATCGCCAGCGGCACGCTCGGCCGCAGGTCGCGCGCGACGAGCTCCTGCTCGCCCCCTGCCCCGCGCAACGGCTGCAGATCCGCGAGCGAGCTCCCCGGCGGCGCCGCACTCTCGCCCGCGGCGGAGTTGGCGGCCGCGCGCCGCGCGGGGCCGAGCGTGGCGACACCCGGGGCCGTCGCGGCGACCGGACGCTGCGGCTCCACGGCCGCAGGCCCGGAGGCCGAAGCCCCGGCCCGGCTCGGCACGGCGGGATCGGCCACGGCATCCCGCAGGTGGATCGCGGGGGCAACCTGCCGCGGGCCCGGCCCGACGTCTGCGAACTCAGCCGCCGGACCTGCGGGCAGGTCCGCGAGCACTCCGGCAGGAGCCGCGACCTCGAGCCGCGCGCCGTCCTGGGTCGCGGCCGCGCGCGTGACGGCCAGCGCCGGCGCCACGGCCTGCGGTCGCGCCGGCAGCGCCGCAACCGCAAGCGGCGGCGCCTCCTGGCCGGGGCGCACCGCGATCGCCGCAGCAGGTTCGCGCACCGCCACCGCTGCGGCGCCGAGTTGCGGCGCCAGGTCCGGCGCCGCCGCGAGCGGGCTGGCTTCCGGCGCGGCCGCGGTCACCTCGGCAGCCGGAGCCTCCGTCACGACGGCGGTTTCTCGCGGCGCGAACGCGACCTCGGCCGCCAGCGCCTCGCCGATGCCGCCCGCCCAGCCGCCGCCAGCATCGAAGCCGACCAGCGACACTTGCAGCGCCTCGCCCTCCCCGGCCGGCTCCGTGAAATGGCGCACGAGCGCAACCCGGGTCATCCAGAGCAGCACGAGACCGTGCAGCAGCAGCGACACGAGCAGGCAGATCGTCACGAGGTCCAACTGCTGCCACCGGCGGCCGAGCAGGAGCAGCACCAGCAGCACCAGCGCCGAACCGCCGCCGACCAGCAGCGCGAGTTCCAGGCCCTGCTGGGCTTCGGGGTAGGGCAGCACCTCGCGCGCGCGCGCGCGGTAGAGCAGCGCG
>CAZSKV010000065.1:0-8643 GCA_964607495.1 uncultured candidatus Brocadiaceae bacterium | reverse complement strand
GGTTGAGGTGCGGGACGTGGCCGCGCAGGCTCGACTGCTCCGGCCAGGTGCAGAGTGGTCCCAGGACGCGGATCTTGGCCGGCACATAGACCACCGCATGGCGGCCGCCGCGCTCGTGCACCGCGTCGCGGATCCGCGCACATGCGGCGAGGAAGTGCGGGATCTCCGCCTCCAGGCCGCGGAACGAGCTGTCGGTCCACTGAAAGAGCACCTGCCTGCCGCCGAGGTCGCCGAAGCGGCGCTCTGCGGCGAGCCGGCGCGGGTCGCTCAGCAGGTGCAGCCAGGTGATCAGGTTCCGCACCAGGGACCGTTGCGCGAACCCGGGCGGCTCGGGCACGGGGCTGCGCCGTTCGCGGGCGAAGTCCCCGAGGTCGTTGCCCTCGAACACGAAGTGCAGCACGAACCGGCCGGCCAACGGCACGTTGGCATCGAGGAGCATCTGCAGTTGGCGTTCGACGCCGACTCCGATCAGGGCGATGTTCATCGTCCGCAGGCCAGTCGCGGCCTCGATGCGGTGCGTCAGGGTCTGCGCGAAGGGCACGAGGCCGGCCACCAGGATCGAATCGCCGAGCAGGTAGACGTCGGCATCCCCGCGATCGACGGCGTTGCGGTAGCCGCGCTGGTCGGACCTGAACTCGAAGGGCAGCCAGGGCAGCGGCAGGTGCCACGCATGCGCGATGTCCTGCGGTGCCTCGCCCCGGAGTTCGAGATGCGGGATCGCCTTCGCGCCGACCGCGTCGTCGCCGCCGGAGAACACGCGCGAGTAGTCGAACCATCCCAGCGCCGCGGGGAGCTCCAAGATCGCGAACACCGCGAGTGCGCCCAGGCTGGCGGCCGCGAGGCGGAACGCGCACCGGCGCTTGGAGGCCGCCAGTCGCGAGAAGATCGCCACCGCCACCAGGGTGCAGAGGCCGGCGAACACGCGCGTGCGCCAGATCCCGAAGAAGAGCCGCTGCTCCACGTCCGGGGTCGCTCCCAGCCATCCGAGGAGGAACGCGCCGACGAGTGCGAGTGTGCTGACGAGGCTCAAGGGGCGCAGAGTCTGCTCCGGGCCGAATCCGTGATCCAGGGCGCAGCCGTCGTTGCACCGGAATGGGCCTTGGCATCGCGCCCATTCCGGCCGACCAGCCCCGGCTCCGGTCTCAGGCCCTCTCGAGGATCCAGACCTGCGACTGGTCGTCGCTCACCGGCCGCCACTGCTGCACGCGGCCGCCGTTCTTGTTGGTGTCCTTGTTGACCGCGTCGAGTGCCTTGCCGCTGCCGAGGTTGATCAGCAGGTAGCGGTCCTTGCCGACCTTGTAGAACAGCCACTGCTGGTTCGGCGCATGCCCGTCGAAGGGCAGGTTGGCGTCCCACATCTGCACCTTGCCGCCGTTGTCGAACAGTTCCTCGGCGGCTACGTCGAGGAAGCGTCCGCCGGAGCTGATCGTGTAGCCGACAGCGCCATCCCGGCGCACGGTCCACTTCTGTGCCGACCGGCCGTCCCTCTCGTGCAGCTCGACCGGCGCCCCGTCGTCGATCGGGCTCTTCCACTGCAGTGCGCGGCCGCCCTTGTTGCAGCGCAGCGTGTAGGTGCCCGCGGAGATCGCGCTGCCGGTGGCGTTTTCGAGCAGCGACTTGACGTTGAACGCGACGTTTTCGATCACGTCCTCGATCACCTGGGCACCCGCGTCGACGATCTCGGCGGCCTGGTCCTCGGGCTTGTTCGACTTCCCGCGTGCGACGACCAGCAGGCTGCACGGCGACTCGGTCTTCGAAGGGATCCCGAGCGACGGCGGACAGAGCTTGCGCTGCAGTCGCGTGAGTTGCTTGTTGGCGGCCTGCAGGTACCAGGTCTGGTAGTGGTAACAGAACTCGCTGCCGGCGAGGTTGAAGCGGACCTTCCTGCCATTGTTGATCGCGCCTTCGAGCCCGTTCAGCGCGACTCCGAGGATCGAAGGCAGGATCTTGCCGGCGTCGGTGATCGGCCGCTCCTTGGCCGCGAACGTGTAGGTGTCGACGTCATCGTAGTAGTTGCGGGCGCCGCCGCGTTCGTACCCCGCGATGTAGAGCGCGAGCATCGTGATCGGATCGTCGACGAACTCGAAGCACTGCAGCCTGTGCTGCCAGAACGCCGCGTTCATGTCGTTGACGAACTGCTTGTCGCCCACCTGCGGCGCGGCGAAGGCGTAGACGCCCTGCACCGGCACGGACCTGGCGATCGCGAGCCAGGCGCCGAACAACTGCGCCTGGCCGGCGCCGAGACTGTGGCCGGTGACCCAGACCTTCTTCTTGTCGCGGCCACCGAGGGCGACCACGCGGTCACCGAGGCGATTGCGGATCTTGGCCAGGCTCTTCCAGAAGCCGGCGTGGACCTTGCCACGCAGGCCTTCGCCGGGCGCCATGCCGAGGAAGTCGAAGTCGGTCTTCAGCCATTCGTTCCACTGGTAGCCCGTGTCGTCCTTGGCGCTCGCGACGCGGTCGGTACCGCGGAACACGACGTAGATCACGTCCGGCGTGTCGATCAACATCGCCTCGGGGTCGTAGCCCTCGGGCTCGGTCGAGGTGATGAACTCGAACGTCGGTGCGCGGTTGGTCGCGGTGAGCGGCGCATGAGTGTCGTAGAACAGGTGCTTGGTCAGACCGGCGTACTCCCGCGCGAACAGTGCCGGCTCGCGATTGAGCTTGTCATCGTCGAGGTTGCGCCGGGTCAGCTTGTCGAGCATCTCGGGGTAGATCGCCGACGACAGGTACATCAGCAGATAGGCGTTGCCGTCGTGCCGCCCCGTGGCGTTGGCGTCGAATACGCTGCGGAATGCATTGGTGCCTTGGAGCCGCGGTCCGGTCGGGGCCGGTTGCACCGGTTTGGCGGCGGCGATCGGGGCGCCCGGAACCGGCCGGGGCGGGATCGGCCGCGTCGGGTTCGGGGTCTGGGCGGCAAGGAAGGCTGCGAACGGCAGCAGGATGGTGCATGGGAGATGGCGCATGGGGTCTCCGAGTGCCGTGCGGCCGCATGCGCAACGAGCCGGCGTCCGCTTCCCGCACGGGCCGCGCGGGAACTGGCGCCGGAGGCCGGCGCGCGGTGATCATGCGGTCCCTCCCGACCATGTCCTGCACCCGCATCGCCGCGCTCTGCACGGTCCTCGTCCCGGCCCTGGCCGCCCAGAGCGCCCCCGATCCTGCGCGCGCGCGCCAGCTCGAGGCAACCTGGCGCGGCCAGCTCGTCGAGTTCCGCCCGGAGATCCACTGGCTGCCGGGTGGCAAGGGACTGTGGTTCCGCCGCTCCATGCCTGGCGGCGGCAACGAATGCGTCGCGGTCGACGCCGCGACGGGTGAGCGCCGGATCGTCGCCGACCCGGGAGCCGATGCCGAGGCGAGCCTGCCGCCGCGCGAGGAGCGGGGCCGCAGCCGGAACGGGGGCGAGCCGACGCGCATCACCTTCCACAACCGCACGAACCAGCGCGTGCGTCTGTTCTGGCTGGACTCCAGCGGCGTGCCGCGGCCGTACGGTGAACTCGCTCCCGGGGAGCGGAAGCCCATGGACACCTTCGCCGGCCATCTGTGGCTCGGCGACTTCGCACCCGATGACCTCGCCGGGTTGTTTCGAGCGGAGACGGGTGGCGGCCTCGCGGTGTTCGACGCCGCCTCGCGCCTGGCCGCGATGCGCGGTGCCATGCGGCCGGGGCCACGACCGTACCGGGTATTCGTGAAGGGCTGCGACCTCTGGGCTGCCGGCGCGGACGGTGGGGAGTTCCGGCTCTCGCGCGATGGCACGCCCGACGATCCGTACCGCGAGAACCTGTGGTTCTCTCCGGACGGTACCAAGGTCCTGGCCATGCAAGTCGCGCCGCCGCAGGAACGCAAGGTCACGGTGGTGGAGTCGGCACCCAAGGACCAGGTGCAGCCCAGGGTGCAGACCTACGACTACCTCAAACCGGGCGACCGCATCGCGCGGCCGCGGCCGCGCCTCTTCGACCTCGGCGCGCGGCGGCAGATCGCGGTGGACGACGCACCGTGGGCCGACGCGTGGTCGATCGACCGCGTGCACTGGTCGCCAGACGGCGAGCAGGTGTTCTGCCTATACAACCGTCGCGGCCACCAGCTGCTCGCCTTGCGCGCGATCGCGGCGACCACGGGCGCCGTGCGCGACGTCGTCACCGAATCGAGCCCGACCTTCGTCGACTACTCGCAGAAGACCTTCCTGCACTGGCTCGACGCTGCGGGCCAGGTGCTGTGGGCCAGCGAGCGCGATGGCTGGAACCACCTCTACCGTTTCGACACCCGGACCGGTGCGCTCGTGAATCAGGTCACGAAGGGGGAATGGGTCGTGCGTGGCGTCGAGCGCGTCGACGTGGCCAAGCAGCAGATCTGGTTCACCGCCTATGGCATCCGGCCGGGTCAGGACCCCTACTACGCGCACCTCGCGCGCGTCGACTTCGACGGCCGGAATCTCACGGTTCTCACCGCAGCGGACGGCACGCACACCTGGACCTTCTCGCCCGACCACACGCTGCTGCTCGACCGCTGGTCGCGTGTCGATCAGCCCTGGGTCACCGAGGTGCGCCGCAGCAGCGACGGCGCGCTCGTCTGCGAGCTCGGCCGTGACGACGCGGCGCGGATGCTCGCCGCGGGCTTCCGGCCGCCGGAGCGCTTCTCCGCGAGGGGTCGCGACGGCACGACGGCGATCCACGGCATCCTGGTCCGCCCTTCGGACTTCGATCCCGCGCGCCGTTACCCGGTGATCGAGGACATCTACGCCGGTCCGCACGACCACTTCGTGCCGAAGGCCTGGGGCCTGGGCATGCGCCAGCGCGCGCTCGCCGAGCTCGGATTCGTCGTCGTGCAGATCGACGGCATGGGGACCAATTGGCGGAGTCGCGCGTTCCACGACGTGTGCTGGAAGAACCTCAAGGACAGCGGGTTCCCCGATCGCATCGCGTGGCTCCGGGCCGCTGCCGCAGCCCATCCGGAGCTCGACCTCACGCGTGTCGGCATCTACGGCGGCAGTGCCGGCGGCCAGAGTGCGCTCGCCGCCCTGCTGCACCATGGCGACTTCTATGTGGCTGCGGCGGCCGATTGTGGCTGCCACGACAATCGCATGGACAAGATCTGGTGGAACGAGGCATGGATGGGCTGGCCCGTCGGGCCGGAGTACGCGGACAACTCCAACGTCACGCACGCGAAGCAGCTGCGCGGGCGGCTGCTGCTGACCGTCGGCGAGCTCGACCACAACGTCGATCCGGCCTCGACGCTCCAGGTCGTTTCCGCACTCGTCGCCGCGGACAAGGACTTCGAGTTCCTCCTGGTGCCGGGCGCCGGGCACGGGATCGGCGAGAGCCCATACCTGGTACGCAGGCGCCAGGACTTCTTCGTGCGTGCGTTCCTCGCGGGCCGTTGAGCCGCAGCGAGGCAGTGTGGGCTACCCGCGGGCTACTCGTCGGCTACTTGCGGACGCGCAGGCGCGCCAGCTTCGCTTCCTGGTCGGCGAGCAGCTTCGTGCCCCACTCCGCACCACCGGCGGTCAGTTCGACGTTCCGCCGCAGTCCCGCGAGTCCGACCGCAAAGCCCTCGACGTCGCGCGCCGCCTCGCAGTGTTCGAGGATCACGAACCAGAAGCCGCGCGAGACCGCTGGACTCGGCCGGCTGTCCGTCGCCAGCATCGCGAGGTACTGCCGGCCGAGTTCACGCCGCGCCGCCGTGTCGGTGCCAGCCGCCATGATCGCCGAGGACAGGCGCAGGTCGAGCAGCAGCTCGTCGAGGCGCGCGCGTTCGGCTGCGGTCTCGCCGGCCAGCTGGCTGCGGCGCAGGACCGCCGCTCCATGATCGAGCTGCCGCTCCTCGACCTGGGCGATCAGCAGTGCGACCGCGGCCCGCGGCTCACCGGTCGCGGCGGTGGCGCGCAGCTGCAGGATCTGCCGCGCGCGCTGCGCATAGTGCTCGAAGCGGGCGAGCGAGTGCACGGCTGGCGGCACCTGCACGATCACGTCGCCGGCCGTATCGAAGAACGCGATGCCCGGGAGACCGGTCACTCCCTTCCGCCTGGCGAGGCCCTGGTGTTTCGCGGCCTTGGCCTCCGATTCCGGGTGGCAGAAGAGCACCAGATCTCGGGCGAAGGCGGCGAACCCGGCATCGGCGAGCGGACCGCTCTCCGTCACCTTGCACGGTGTTCAATGATTCACGGTCGTGAAGTAGGCGAAGATCGGCCGTTGCCGCGTGCGCGCCGCGGCGAGTGCGGCGTCCCAGTCCGTCAGCCATGGCGCCTGCTGCAGGAACGGCGCGGCCAACTTGGCGGCGAGCAGCTCGTCCTGGGACGGCCTGCTCGCCTGTGCCGGCAGGGCGGCTGCGAGGGTGGCGCACACGGCAAGGGCCAAGGTGGCGTAGTGCACGCGCCGCAATGTCGCAGATTGCGGGGCCCGAGCAATGCTCCTCTCTGGAAACGCAGTGGCTGCAGCCTGGGCAAGCCGTTGCCGCGGAGGACTGCGTGGTGCCCCTGCCGCAGCGATCGGCGGGGCACTCCGGGTCGGCGCACTGCAGACATCGAGGGTGGCACCGTGCGGAGACCTCCGGGCCACGAGTTTCCTGGTTCCGCTTGAAACCTTCCCGCGCGAAGGGAAGTTCTGTGCCGCAGCCACGCCATTGCCCGGGCTGCACGCGTTCGCGCCCCACAGCAGGAGAACCTTGATGACCCGATGGATGTTGCTCCCGATCCTCGCCCTTGCCGCCGGCTGCACGAGCACTCCAGAGCCTGGCGAGCTGGCGGCGCTGGTGCCGTGGCCGAGCGGATCGGGCGCGGCGTCAACGGGTGAAACTGCCTCCCCTCCCGCCCTCGTTCCGCGTACGGAGTACGCCGCCCGCCCGTGGTTCACGCTGGGGGCACCGGGTCAGGGCACGTTCTCCCCGGTGACGAAGGGCCCGGAGGAAGAGCGGTTCCCCGACGATTTCAAGCTGCGTGCCGGCGTGTTCTTGCTGTCGGACATCAGCACGGTCGCGCGGATGGACGCGAAGAATCTGCCCGTGGGCACCTCCGTCGACCTCAGCAAGAACCTCGCCCTGGACACGTCGGATCTCTCGGGTCGCGTCGACGCCATTTTCCGCCTCAGTGAGCGTTCCGCCCTCGGCGCGTCCTGGTACTCGTTCCGACTGGCAGGGAGCAGGGTCATCGACAAGACGATCGAGTGGAACGGCGAGACCTATCCGATCAACACGCGCGTCGACAGCTTCTTCAACCAGGACATCTACAAGCTGAACTACCGCTACTCGCTCTACCACAATGCGGACATCGAGTTCGGAATCGATGCAGGGTTCAACATCCAGCATTTCAAGATCGGCCTCAGTTCACCCACGATCGGCCTTGGCTCCGAAGAGGCGCTGACCGCGCCATTGCCTGTGTTCGGGTTTTTCATCAACCATCACTTCACGCCACGGCTCGTGCTGGGGTTGGAATACGAGTTCTTCTTCCTCGACTTCGACAACGCTTCTGGCTCCCTGCAGGACTTCCTGGTCAGCCTCGAGTATCGGCTGATCAAGAACGTCGCGATCGGCGGTGCGTTCGACTTCTACAGCCTGGATGCCGACTACTCGACCGCGAACGCCAACTTCTCGATCCAACAGAGCTGGGACGGGTTCATGCTCTTCGCATCGGTCTACTTCTGACCCGGAGCGTGCGGCCTGCGGCGCGCGCGCCCGGCGGCTTCAGCACTTCACCGATTTGCGCTTCTTGCCGAGATTGCCGCGCGCCTTGGCCTTGCCGATCATCTCGACCGCGCTCGGCACCTTGCAGCTCGTGTCGCCCATGTCGACCTCGACCTTGCCGAGTGCCTTCGCCACCGCGAGCGCATCGGCGGCCAGCGGCTTGACGTAGATGCCGACCGCGGCCACGAAGCTGATCATCGTGTACTTCGCGCGGTTGGGAGCGCTCCCGATCGTCTTGCCGACGCGCGCCAGCAGTTCGCCCAGGGCCTTCAGATCGAGATCCGCGTCGGGCGTGATCGCGACGATGCCCGAGAGGACGTTCCACCCCGCCGCAGCCTCGCGCTCCTTCTTGGACTGAATCCACTGCGTCGCGATCTTCCAGCCATCGGGGCTGCCGGCGGCAACCCAGGCCACCGAGTACTCGGACAGCATCGGACAGTGGGCGCCATCGATCCATCGCTGCAGATCCCGTGCGGTCATCTGCTTGTCGTCGGCGAGGAGCCCCGCGAGGTACATCGCGTCATGGACGCCCGAATCCCAGAGTTGCTTGGCGAGCGCGTGGTTCGTGCCGCCGGCGCGTTTCTGGATCACCTTCAGGTCCGAGATCTTGACGCCATGCACGGGCTCGCGGGCGCCGTGATTCAGCATGACCTTCTTGTACGAAGCGGCGCCGAGCTTGCTCAGCTCCGCGAGGATCGAGGTGGCAGTGGGGGCGGTCGCCATGCCCGGATGATGCCAGGGCAGCGTGAGAGCACCAAGGGATCGGAGGGCAGCGTTGGATGCCACCGGCGAGGCTGCGGGTGCGCGACCGATCCCAGGATCAAGCCGGGATCGCCGGTCTGCCGATGCCTGATGTCCCTGCCTTGGGCAGGGAAGGACGCAGACATGACGACCTGGATAACGATCTCGTTGCGCGTGCTCGGAGCAGCCGCCCTCCTCGGCCTGGGTTCCTGTGGTGGCGGCGGCGGCGGC
>CAZSKV010000064.1:0-10299 GCA_964607495.1 uncultured candidatus Brocadiaceae bacterium | reverse complement strand
CGCGGCGATCGTCGGCGAGGTGTTGGCCGGTGACCGGCCCGAAGTGCGCGACGAGCGCGGCCGCTGGGTGCAGCTGCAGTCCCGCCGCGGCTCCGGGTGGGTCGAGCGCGAGGTGGTCGGGATCGTCGAGTAGTCCGCGCTCACCAGGCCGGCGCCGCCTGCCCACGCAGCGGCCGGATCGACGCCATCAGCTCCGCGAAGCCGTGCAGATCGAGGCTCTGCGCGCCATCGCACCACGCGCGTGCCGGCTCCTGGTGCACTTCCACGATCAGGCCGTGGGCTCCGGCGGCGATCCCTGCCGCGGCGAGGGCCTTGACCAGCCCGCGGTCGCCAGCGGCGTGGCTCGGATCGACGATCACCGGCAGGTGCGTGCGCCCCGCGAGCACCGGGATCGCGGCGACGTCGAGCGTGAAGCGAGTCGCCGGCTCGAAGGTGCGGATGCCCCGCTCGCACAGGATCAGGCCCGGGTCCACGTGCCCGGCCGCGAAGCGTCCGAGCAGCACGTACTCGGCGGCCTCGAGCCATTCCTCGAGCGTCGCGCCGAGGCCGCGCTTGAGCAGCACGGGCCGGCCGCGCGGATGGGCGCCGGCCGCGAAGAGCAGCGGCGTGTTGTGCATGTTGCGCGAGCCGATCTGGATCACGTCCGCGACGTTGGCCACGAGGTCGAGGGTCCCGGTCTCGAGCACCTCGGTCACGATCGGGAGTCCCGTGCGCTGCCCGGCCGCAGCCAGCAGCGACAGGCCCGCGGCCCCGAGCCCGGCGAAGTCGTAGGGCGAGGTGCGCGGCTTGAACACGCCACCGCGCAGGGCGACGGCCCCCGCCGCCGCGACCGCCTCGGCGATCTCGAACACCTGCGCCTCCCCCTCCACTGCACATGGCCCGGCGATCACCATGGGCTCGCTGCCGCCACAGACCACCCCATCGCGCAGGCGGACCGGGGCGGGCGGGCCTTCGGCCCAGCGCGTGTGGAGCCGAGTCCCGCCGAGTGCGTGCACGCGCGCGACCGCCGGCTCCTGCGTGAGGCGCGCCACGAGCTCGCCGCCCGCCTCGCCGCTGCGGATCGTCAGCAGGTTCGGCGCATGCCACCGCCACAGCGGCGAGGGCCCGTGGATGCCACAGATCGCGAGCACGCTCGGCACGGCGCGCGCGCTTGGCTCCGCGAGGCGCACCAGCAGGATCTGGGCGCTGCGCGGACTCATGGTGCTGCCTCCGCCCGGCGATGCCGCCACCTGGCCGGCGGCACGACGGCCATGGCTTCGATCTCGACCAGGAGCTCGGGCCGGCACACGTCGGCCAGGACCGGGATCACCGGCAGCTGCGGCATGCCGAGCTGCCGGATCAGCCGGTCGAAGTGCGCGAGCGTCTCCTGGTCCTTGCCGAAGAGCGTCGCGTGCGCGATGTCGCGCAGGCTCGCACCCTGGTCCTCGAGCAGGCTCGCAACCCCGAGCAGCGTCTCGAGGATCTGCGCCTCGCGCTGGCCGCAGTGCAGCGTCTCCCCGCTGGCGGCGATGCTCGCGGTTCCGGACACGAACACCACCTGCTCGCCGGCGCCGGCCAACAGCAGCCCGCGCGAGAACGACGAGCCGTAGGCGATCGGTTGCTGCTGGCGGCTGCTGGCTTGGATCGCCCGGGTCTGGAAGCCGCCGCCGTCGACCGCGAGCAGGTCCATCACGCATTCCTCCGGCCCGCTGCAACCCTGGATCCCCGTGCTCGCCGGGAACGGCGCGCCGCCCGGCCGGCCAGTGATCCCGCGCTCGCGCAGGAAGAGCGTGCGCACGCGGTTGAACTCGCCGTACCAGTCGAGCAGCCGGGTCAGATGGATCCAGGTGCGCACGACCAGCTGGAAGGAAAAGCCGTGCTCCGCCAGACAGTGCTCGGCATTGCGCAGCATCTGCTCGGCCTGCGCGACGGCCGTGCCCGGCAGGCTGCCGTCCGCATGGGCGCCGCGCACCGACGCGAGGTGCAGCATGCGGCCTTCCGGGCTCTCGAGCAGGCGGCCCAGGACGCCGCCGTGGCCGTGCACGGTGCGCACGCGCAGCAGCGCCTCGCCGGTCGGCACGACGCCCCAGAGCTGCACGCCACGGAGCCCGAGGTCCTCCTCGCGCCGGCCGGC
Source organism: uncultured candidatus Brocadiaceae bacterium (assembly GCA_964607495.1). Lineage (GTDB taxonomy): Bacteria > Planctomycetota > UBA1135 > UBA1135 > UBA2386 > CAZSKV01. The sequence goes on along the minus strand of CAZSKV010000064.1, from coordinate 8,186 downwards.
GATGTAGGTGCAGGGGAGCTCGGGATCGAGGCCGTGACGGCGCAGGATCTCGCGCCGGCGTTCGAGCACGGCCGCCTGCGCCGCGAGCGGTCCATAGATCTTCTCCTGCAGCGGCGCGATCTGCTCGCGCCGCAGGCAGGCCGCGAGCTCGGTGAAGAGCGCCTCGGCCGCAGCACCGACCGGCAACCCGCTCGGCGCGCGCAACACCCGGTGGCGCGAACGATACGAAGCGCGTGCAGTCCCGGTCTCAGTCGCGCGCATCGCTGCCTCCCGTGGCTGGGCGGATCGCGAACGGGATCGCGGGCAGCAGGCCCTGCGCGCGCCGCCGCCCGCCTTGTCCCGCCGCTGGCGCGCCCGGCCGGGCCGGCGGTGCCCCGGCGCTCACGACGCGGACGATCAGGTTGCCCGCAGTGCCGGTCTTGACCGCCTTCGGATCGGCGCCGAACACCAGCTGAAAGCCCTCGGGCACGACCGTGAAGCTCAGCAGGCTCACGCCGGCGGGGGCTTCGTCGAGTTCGAACGCGACCTGGTTCGCCGTCGCGTCCCGACCGCGTGCGCGGCCGGCCGCCCGCGGCACCTGCACGAGCACCCGCGCACTGCCGCCAGCCGGGATCGCGACCGGCGCCCCGGTGGCGATGCGTGCTGCGAACGCCGGGCCGGCCGGCGCGGCCACGCAGGCGAGCAGCTCCTGCGCCGGCACCAGGTGCCGGTAGACGAACGCCTGCATCAGGTCGTCCGCCGCCACCGCCTGCCGCACGATCTCGCGTCCCTCGGCCCGCGCCCGGCCTTCGAGCACCAGGCGCAGCGGTTCGGCACCGGCCTGGCCTTCGGCGCTCAAGGTCAGGCGCACCTGATCCTGTCCCGGCGGGATGCGCGCGCCGTCGAGGCGGAAGCCGGCGGGCGCGTCGCGCAGCGCCAGAGTGATCTCCCCCGCGAAACCATCCTCGCGCACCGCGTGCACCGTGAACGCGACCGTCCCTCCTGCGCGCAGGTTCAGGCACGATGGCACGACCCGCAGCGCGAAGTCCGCGTGTGGCGGGCCGACCCGCAGCCGGTAGGCGTACTCCTCGCCACCGTGCCCTTGGGCCTCACGCAGCTGCAGATAGTACGTGCCGGTGTGCGGCAGGACGGCGCGCAGCCGCGCGTCGGCATGGTGCGTGCTCAGACCTTCGGCTGGGTCCTGCAGGTCGTCCGCGACCGTGAGCTTGCGCCCCTGCGCATCCGTCAGGCGCAGCACCGAATCGACCGGTGACATCAGCCGGCGCGCGCTCACCGCTGCGATCAGCACCTGCCCGGCCTGGCCCTCGCAGCGGAACCAGTCCACGTCGCCGGGCCGGTCGATCCGGCCGTTCACGAGGCTGCCGAGGTCGAGGCGCTGCGCGCTCGCGAGCGTGTCGTTGGCCTCCTGCTCGAGGCACTCGGCGAAGGGATCGCGCGCGAAGGGCCGTGGACTCGATCGTGCGCCACCAGCCTGCACCTGCACCGGACCGGCATCGGTTGCGCCGAGTTGGAGTTCCTGCACGGGCAGGTTCCAGCCCCGCAGCGCGACCAGCGCCGGCGTGCCCGCGCGGGCTCCGAGCGGGAACATGCTGGTCACCACCGGCATCTCGCCGACGGTCAGGCGGTAGACGAAGTCCTCGCGCCCGCGATGGAGCGCATCATGGACTTCGAGCATGTACTCGGCATCGGCAGGGATCTCGTAGCGCAGCACCGGATCGGGGTCGAAGTTGCCGTCGTCGACGCAGGCGAGCTCGTTCCCCCGGCCGTCCCGCAGGCGCACGATCGCCTGGAACCAGCCGGGCACGGCATCGGCGAGGTAGGGCAGCAGCGCGCGCGCGCTGACGCTCGCGACCAGACGCTGGCCCTTGCGCGCCCGGAACCGGAACCCATCGACCTCACCTGGCAGGATCTGGCCGTTCGCCACCATCGGCATCGCCAGCAGCGTCTCCGGCTCGCGCTGACGTCCGGGTGCGCGCGGCTGCACCGCCGGGCGCACGCTGGCCGGCGCCCGCGTTTGCGTTTCGCTGCACTCCGGCAGCTCCCCGACGCAGAACACGAGCGGATTGGTCAGGCCGGCCGGGGTCATGAGCCGCAGGTCGCGCGGGCCGCACTCGGCGCCCGGCGCGATCGTGATCCGCAACTGCGCGGTCTCGGCGAGCGCCGGCGTCGCGTCCCGCCGCATCCGTTCGGCGAGCCTGGTGCGGATCTCGGCCAGCATCCGCGCGTCCTCCTCGGTCCACGGCTGGCTCGCCGGGCGCGAGGTGGCCGCCTGGTCGCGGCGCCGCTGCAATTCGGCCGCCTTCTCGCGCAGGTCGTTGAGTTCTCGCTGCGTCAGGGGCCGCACGTACTGCGTGAGCTCGGCTTGGACTCCGGCGCCGGAAACCCAGGCACCGCGGACGCCTGCGAAGTTCTGGCCGCCGACGGTGACGTGGAAGCTCATCCCACACTGGCCGCCGGCTGGGAACACGTAGCCGAGGTGCGGCTCACGCTGCGCGGCGGCCGGCGCCGCCAACAGCACGAGCGCCGCCGCAACCAGGGCCAGGGCGCCGCTGCGGACCTGCTGCGCCGTGTCCATCTCAGAGCACCTCGACCAGGCGTCCGCGCTGACGCCCGCGTTCGGCGGCCGGCGGCAGCACCGTGACCAGTGCGCCCTCGGGGTGCGGCAGCCGGGTCCCGGCATCGATCCCGAGCAGCTCGTAGATGGCCGCCAGCAGCTCCGTCGGGTGCACCGGGCGATCCGCGACCTCGAGCCCTCTGGCGTCCGAGGCCCCGACCACGCGCCCGCCGCGGAAGCCGCCGCCGGCGACCAAGGTCGAGAACACCTTGCCCCAGTGACCGCGGCCGCCGTTCCACGGCGCCTCGTACTGCACCTTCGGCGTCCTGCCGAATTCGCCGCCGCACCAGACGATCGTGCTCTCGAGCAGACCGCGAGCCGCCAGGTCCTGCAGCAGGGTCGCGAGCCCACGATCCAGGTCCGGCAGCATGCGGCGCATCGCCTGGAAGTGCTGCTTGTGCGTGTCCCAGCCGCGGTAGTTGATCGTCACGTACGGGACGCCGCTCTCGACCAGCCGGCGCGCGAGCAGGCACGACTGGCCGAAGGTCGAGCGGCCGTAGCGATCGCGCAACGCCGCCGCCTCGCGGCCGAGCTCGAACACCTTGCCCGCGTCGCCGAGGATCAGGTCGTAGGCCTCCTGCTCGCAGCGCGCGAGCGCCTGCAGCCGCGGGTCGCCCTGCAAGGCGTGCGCGAGCGTGTTCAGGTTGGTCAACAGCTCGCGGCGGCTGCGCTGCCGTGCCTCGCTGATCCCCTGCGCGACCACGCCTTCGACCAGGAAGGGCGTGCGCGCCGGATCACCGCCGGTCGCGAAGGGCTTGTGACGCACGCCGAGGAAGCCGGCCTCCGAGAAGCGCCCCTGCGGCTCCGTCAGCACGATGTACGGCGGCAGCAGGCCGCGGTAGCCCGCCTCGTAGCCCTTGAGCAGCGACACCACGGCGCCGGCCGAAGGGAACACCTGGCGGTCGCCGGGCAACCGCCCGGTCTGCACGATGTAGGCGGCGGTCTCGTGCGCGAAGACACCATGGCTCATGCTGCGGATCAGCGCGTAGAGGTCGGCGCACTTCGCGAGTTCCGGCAAGAGCTCGCCGACCCGCATCCCGGCCACCTTGGTCCCGAGCGCCTGCGTGAACTGTCCGCAGTACTCGGCCCCAGCTTCGGGCTTCGGATCGAAGGTGTCGAGATGCGAGGGTCCGCCCCAGAGCCAGATCTGGATCACGGCCCGCGCCCGGGCGCGCGGCGGCTGCACCGCCGGCATTGCCGGGACCGCCGCCAGCATGGTGCGCGGCGCCAGCAGCAGGCCGCCGGCGGCGCCGAGGCCGCAACGCAGCGCACTGCGGCGCGTCAACAGACCTGGATTCGGGAGCGGGTGACTGGGGCCTTGGCTCTTCATGGGCTCGGAAACCTGCGTCGTTCAGTGCCGGTAGAGGAACTCCGCGCTGTTCAGCAGCGCCCAGGCGACGTCGATCACGGCCTCGCGGCGGCCCGCAGGCCGCGACTCGGGACCGGATGGGAACCAGGCCTGCACGGCCGCGAGTTCAGCCGCGGTCGGCAGCCGCGACAGGATCGTCAGATAGAGCGTGCTCAGCACCTCACGCGGCGGACGCCGCGCGTCGAAGATCGCGCGCAGTTGCGGACCCTGCTCGATCTTGCGCTGGATGTGGCTCGAGTTCAGCAGGTGCAGCCGCTGCGCGGCCGAGGTGCGTTCCGTGCGTTCGGCTTCGCGCCCGGTGTCGCGCGGCGGGCGGCCGAAGAGTTCGAGGAACGGACTCGTGATGCTGCCGTCGGGCAACGTGATCGAGCGCTGGCCCGCTGGCAGCACCGTGTACGGCTCGGGGATCGCACTGCTGTAGCTCTCGCTCGTGCCGCAGACCTGGTCGATCGCGTCGATCACTACTTCGGCTTCGAGGCGCCGCAGCGGGTAGCTCGCGAAGAGCGCGATGGCTTCCGCACCTGCTTGCCGCGGCACGCAGGAGAGCTGGTAGGTCGCCGAGTCGAGGATCCGCCGGAACAGGCGGCGCTGGTCGTAGCCGCCGGCGGTGAACTCCTGCGCGAGGTAGTCCAGCAGCGCGGGATGACTCGGCGGGTTGTCGGCCCGCATGTCGTCCGGTTCGTGCACGATGCCGCGACCGAGCAACCAGGCCCACATGCGATTCGCGAGGCCGCGCGCGAAGGCCGGGTTGTGCGGCCGCAACAACCAGGCGGCGAATGCCTCGCGCGGATCCTGGCCAGGGCCGATCTCGGCCAGCGTGCCGTCCGGGAACAGCGCGCGGCGCCCCGGCAGCTCGGGGTCGAAGAACACGATCTCTTCCTTCCACTCGGTCGTCGCCTTGTAGCCGACCTGCGCGAAGAACCCGGCGAAGCCCGCCAGCCGTTCCGGCGGCCAGTGCTCGGTCCGTGCCGCGAGGAAGGTCAGCGCGACGGTCCGCGCGATCGTCTCCGGGTCCCGCGCCGGCATCGCGCGATAGAAGTTGGCCTGCGGCACCCGGAAGTTGCTGCCGCTCGCGCAGAGCAGCTCGCGCGCGAAGCGATCGCAGGGCATCCCCTCTGCGAGGGTCGTGCGGATCCAGCGGTGATAGGCCTGCGCCGCGTTCGGCCAGAGGTTGATCGGGAACTCCGACTTCAGGCACAGCAGGTCGCTCCACTTCAGCGCCCAGTAGTCGGCGAACTCGGGCCGCGTGAGCAGCCGGTCGATCAGCTGGATGCGCTTGTCAGGGCTGCGGTCGGCGAGGAACGCCCGCGTCACCTCGGCGGCCGGCAGCGTGCCGATCACGTCCAGGTGCACGCGCCGCACGAACGCGGCATCCGAGCATGGCCGCGCGGGCCGGATGCCGCGCTGCGCGAAGGTGGCGAAGAGCAGCGAGTCGATCTGGTTGCGCGGCAAGGGCTCGCCCGCCGCTTCGAACGGAGTCAGCTGCACCTGCTGGCATGGAGCGGCCGAACCGACCGCCGTGATGGCCACGAGCACGAGGCAAGGGCCGAGCCATGAGCTGCCTGTCACTGGACTCCGGAACCGCATCGCAGAAGGGAACGAGAACGTGCCGGAGCACCTCCGGTCACCTGTGTCCCGGGTGGACGCGCTGCCGGGCCGGCCAATTTCGCAGGTCGTGGGATGCGGCGATCTTGCGACGAATCCGCAGTGGAGACGGTACGGAGGCGCTCTCGGGCTGCTGATGCTGTCGCAAGGAGCAGGGTGCGAGAGACGCCCGCGATACCGCACCGCGACGTCCGCGGTACGGCTCCTGGTCCCTTGCGGCACGGAATCGAAGCCCAGGCAGAGGGACGAGTATCCTGCGCGCCCAATCCAGCATGAAGATCCAGCGCATCCTCGCCTACCGCGTCGAACTGCCACTGCACGAAGGCAGCTACAAATGGTCAGGCGGCAAGAGCGTGACCGTGTTCGATTCGACCATCGTGCGCGTGGAGACCGACACCGGTCTCGTGGGGCACGGGGAGGCCTGTCCGCTCGGCGCAGCCTATCTGCCGGCCTATGCCGGGGGCGTGCGCGCGGGCCTGGCCGAACTCGCACCGCGGCTGCTCGGCGAGGATCCGCGCCAGATCGAGAAGCTGAACCGCACGATGGACGCAGCGCTCAAGGGCCATCCCTACGTCAAGAGCGCGATCGACATCGCCTGCTGGGACATCCTCGGCCAGGTGGCGCGCCTGCCGGTTTGCGAGCTGCTCGGCGGCCGCTATGGCGAGGACTTCATCCTCTATCGCGCGATCTCCCAGGAGGCACCCGAAGCGATGGCCGCACGCGTGGCCGCCTACCGCGCCGAGGGGTATCGCCGCTTCCAGCTCAAGGTCGGTGGCGACCCCGACGTCGACATCGAGCGGATCCGCGCCACAGCCGCGAAGCTCGCCCCCGGTGATCGCCTGGTCGCCGATGCGAACACCGGTTGGTTGCCGCACGAGGCACTGCGCGTCGTGCGCGCCGTGCGCGACATCGACGTCTACATCGAGCAGCCGTGCAGCACCTACGAGGAGTGCCTCACGGTGCGGCGTCACTGCGACCATCCCTTCGTCCTCGACGAGACCATCGACTCGCTGGAGGTCCTGCTGCGCGCCAAGGCGGACGGCGCGCTCGATGTCGCGAACCTGAAGATCTCGAAGCTCGGCGGCCTCACCCGCACCCGGCAGGCGCGCGACCTCTGCGTGGCGATGGGGATTGCGATGACCATCGAGGACACCTGGGGCGGGGACGTGACGACCGCGGCGATCGCGCACCTCGCGCACAGCACGCCGCCGGCGTTCCTGTTCACCAGCACCGACTTCAACAGCTACGTCACCGTGTCGAATGCCGAAGGCGCACCCCAACGCCGGCACGGGCGCATGGCGGCCTCGGCAGCGCCTGGCCTGGGGGTCCGACCCCGGATGGATGTGCTGGGCAAGCCCGTGCTGGCGGTTCCGGAGTGAGCGCGCGGCAATCGCCCGGGACCTGGTCGGCTACGATGCGACCCTGCCCCGCCTCCCGACCATGCCAGCAGACCAAGCGCCGGTAGCACCGGATCCGGCTCCCGAGGGCAGGGCCGCGGACCAGCACCTGGTCGCGGCCGCGGACCTCGTGCCGCAGCTCTACGGCCAGCTGCGCCGCTACGCCCGCGCAGTCCTGCAGCGCGAAGCGGCGGCCATGACCCTGCAACCGACTGCACTCGTGCACGAGGCGTTCCTGCGCCTGCTTCCCGACCAGGCGCAATGGCAGGGCCCGGCGCACTTCTTCGGTGCCGCCGCCCGCGCGATGCGCCGCATCCTGATCGAGCGCGCGCGGCGGCGGGGGCGCATGCGCCACGGCAGGGACCGCGAACGCACCGCCCTGACGACCGGCGCCGGCGCAGTCTCCGCGCCGGACCTGGAACTGCTCGCCCTGGACGAAGCCCTGGAACGCTTCGAGCGGCACGATCCCCGCCGCAGCGAGGTCGTGCACCTGCGTCACTTCGCCGGACTCTCGCTCGAGGAGACCGCCCAGGTGCTCGGCGTGTCCGTGTCGACGGTCAAGGCCGACTGGGCGTTCGCGCGTGCCTGGTTGCGCCTCGAGCTCGACCCACCAGAGGCCCGGGATGCCTGAGCCCGACCCGCGGCTGGCTGGACTGTTCGCGGCGAGCATGGACCTCTCGCCGGCGGAGCGCGAGGCCTACCTCGCGCAACACTGCGCCCAGGCACCCGAGCTGCGCGCGATGGTCCTGGCCCTGCTGCACAGCCACGACACCGCCGGGGAGTTCCTCGCGACCCCGGCCGGGCTCCGCGACCCATTGGCCGATCCGACGCCCGACCTCGCCGGGCGCTACCGCATCCTCGCGCAGATCGGGGCTGGCGCCATGGGTGCGGTCTACCGCAGCGAGCAGCTGGCCCCGGTACACCGCGAGGTCGCGCTGAAGGTGCTCGCCGCGGAGCTCGGCGGCGCCGAGGCGCACGCGCGCTTCCATGCCGAGCAGCAGGCCGTGGCGATCCTCGACCACCCGCACATCGCCAGGCTCTACGAGTCCGGCACGACCGTGGACGGCCGTCCCTACTTCGCGATGGAGCTGGTGCATGGCCAGCCGATCCACGAGTTCTGCGCCACCCACCTGCCGCAACGGCGGGATCGGGTCGCACTGCTCGCCCAGGTCTGCCGCGCCGTGCACTACGCGCACCAGAA
>CAZSKV010000063.1:0-8263 GCA_964607495.1 uncultured candidatus Brocadiaceae bacterium | reverse complement strand
GACCGCGCTCTCCACGGGCGCGGACTACGTCGTCGCGATCGCATGGCACCGGCCGATCACCGAGCCTGTGGGCGACGTGTTCTGCCCGCTGCCGAACGTCGATCTGGAGATCGTCCAGGGCTCGCTGGTCATTGCGCGGTCTGCGAGCCTCGCGAACAGCTACGAGCGCGTCGTGTTCCGCCCGACGACGACTGACGCCATCAAGATCCGGGTGATCGGGAGGCAACTCTACGGTGTCACGCCCGTGCAGATAGCCGCGCGCAAACACCCCGACGTGCTGATCGGAAGCTCCGATATCGGCCGGCATCTCGTGCGGGGGATGGTCGAGAGCGTCCTGCAGCCGTGCACGCCGGTCACGAACCCGAGCCAACAGGTCACGGTCACGCTGCCGTTCAGCTACACCGACACGTGGGGCAGCGGCGGGATGCTGGGCAAGAAGATTCCGAAGAAGGGCTTCCACGTCGTCTACGAACCGCAGGACCTGCCAGCCTCGGCGCACACGATCCGCGGGATCTGGTTCCGGTCGTGGCGCGAGCATGGCAACAGCTCCACGCGCACGGCCAAGGTCGTGGCGTTGGGGCTCGCGCAGACGAACCACACATTGACCATCAACGACGCTCCGGGCGGTCCCGGCACTCCGCCGCCGGACTTCAACACGATCTATGCCGGTGATCCGAATCGCGCGACGTTCCTGGCAGGGCAGACGAGCACCTTCGATCCCGTGCAGTGCATGGCGCAGGACAAGAACGCGTGGGTCTACTACCTGCCGCTCGGGGGGTCGTTCACGTTCTCGCCAAGCGCTGATCCGTCGCGACCGAAGCTGGCCGTGTGGCTGCAGTGGGACGACACGGTCTCCGATCCTCCCTATGTCGACTGGGCGACCGATGTGCCGTGGCCTGGGTACGCGACCTGCTACGTTCCGGACGGCACCCCTCTTGCCACGCTGGATCAAGGAAACGCCCTGATCCTCGGTCTCTGCACCGGCGTGAACGGATCCGCGCTCCTCGACTGCGTCGGCGAACCCGTCTCGTGGAGCGTGCCAGCTCCTGGCGCGGCATTCTCGGTCGTGTTCAGGGCGACGAACCTGGGCGCGCTCAACCCGGGGACGCACTCGCGGTGGCTCTTCGTGAGCCTCGCGAATCCGGCGGCGCTCCTGCCGGGGGCGCATGGATGCCTGCGACTGATGGCCGACCCTGCCCCTGGGCTGGGGCTCTTGGTCACATCCTTGCCGACCTGGTCCGGCGACGGCGCGACGGTCGCCCCGTTCACGATGCCCGTGAACGACTCGCTGATCTACGTGGACCTCTGGGCCCAGGTGCTGGAACTGGTGAACGCCACCGGCGCCGCAACCCAAGCAACGAATGGCCTGCGCCTGCGCGTGGGCGGGAGACGACAGCAGTGAGACGACACACCTGGATCCTGACCCTCTGGTTGACTGCAGCCGTGGTCGCCCAACCCCCGGGCACGAGCCCTGAGCCCATCAGAGCCCCATCCGTCCGCTACTTCGGCGTGACCTGCGGCCCGGCCTCGCCCGAGGGGTCGCCCACCATCTCAGTCATCTTTGGACAGGTGCCGGGCTACACGCAGGTGGCCGCTGCTCTCTATGGCACCTGGGCCTATCTCGGCTGGTTTGACTGCAAGATGCGCGGGCAGGCATACCTGATGATCGGTGCGAGCAACCAGCAGGCAGGGACCACGCCACTGCCCTTCGTGCTTCCCCTGGCACTGAGCATGGGGCATCCATGTCTCGCCCAGGTCAGCGCAGACGTGATCTTGATGGATGGCTTCCCGCTGCGCATCAGAGGGTCCACTGCGGCCAGCGTTGTAGGCTTTGCGGTTCCGAACCTCCCTGCCCTCTTCGGCCAGAAGCTCTACTTGCAATGGCTCGTCCACCGGTGGCAGACGGGCATCAACTGCATGTACTTCCTCCCGTACTTCTTCACCTCGAACGCCGCCGAGGTCACGCTCCGGTTCTGATCGGACATGATCGGCTCGTGCGAGGATTGGATCGCCGGTGGTCGACAGGCCGGGGGTCACTGGTTCGAGCCCAGTACCCTCCACCCACCATCCCTGCATCGGGATCTCCCCGACCACCAACCCACCCGTGCGAAGCACCAGCGGGCCCTCCACGCGAAGTGCCCATCGCCGCGCCACTCGGCCAGTACCCTCAGTCGCGACGTGACGGCTGTGCTGCCGTGACCGGCAGCCCCCTGCCTCACCCACTCAACGGAAGTCGACGCGTATCCCTTGCGAGCTGACCCAACCGAGCGCATTGGCCGCCGGGTCGTTCACGACCCACTGCCCGAACGCCGAGCTGCCACTGAGCAGCAGGGGGCTGGAGATGCGGATCGCGACGTCGCCCAACGCATCCAACGTCGTGCCCAGCGTGACGAGCGGGTCCACGTACAGGAAGTTGCCCGGCGCATCGGGAAGCGGGATCGCAACCGGGCGGACGCCGAGGACGAAGAGGCTCGCGGTCGCGAGCGGCAGGCCCGTGTCGAGGCCGAGCACGAACGTGGCCCGGTACACTTCATCCGCCGCGCGCAACACGCCGACACTGGGCGTGCCGTGCTGACCGTAGTGACCGAGTGTCGGGGCGAGGCAGCGCACGTGGGCGAACACCTCGGTCGTGTCCCCCGCCTGTGCCTGATAGACCGCGATCGTGCCGTGCCGGTCCACGCTCACGCGCCGATAGCCGCCGCTCGAGGCCGAGGTCAGGCTCGCCTGGGCGCTGTTCGCGAGGTCGATGCGCTGCACCTCCCGGTTGGTTGTGCTCAGCTCGTAGAACGCCTCGCCGTCCGCGCTCGGCTGGGCCAGCCGGTCCCCGCGGAGGCTGTAGCTGCTCACCTGCCGGCGCGTGGCGGAGGCGAGGTCGTGGACGAACACCTCCTTGACCGCGCCGGCGTTGGCCAGGGCCTCGTAGACGATCTGCGTGCCATCGTGGGTCAGCCGCGCGTAGCGGTTGCCGCTGCCGCTGGCACTCGACAGGGGTCCGACGGTGGTGTTGCTGGCGAGGTCGTGCAGGAACACCTCCTGGAAGCCGGAGACGGGCTTCTGGAACACGATGCGCTGGCCGCGGAGATGCGGCAGTCTGCGCCCGGGCCCGCTCGCGCTGGTGATCTGCATGGCAGTGCCGCCGGTCGCGGCGACCACGAACACCTCCTGCATGTCGCCGACCAGGGCCTGGAACACGACTCGGGAGCCGTCGCCGCTGATCTGCGGGTAGGGCAGCAGGTTGGCGGTGGCGACCACGGTGTCGGTGCTGGCGCCCAGGTCGAGGACGTGCACGCCAGCCGCGTTCCAGTAGGTGATCCTGGTGCCGGTGTCGCTGATCGCCAACGACGGCCAGGCGTCGAACACCGTGGTGCCGCCGATGCGCACGTCGGCGGAGCTGGTCCGCCGCGTCGGGGCTCCGCCGAGCGCAGGCACGGTGCACACTTCGCGCACGCCACCCACGAGCGCGGCATAGGCCACGACGCTGCCATCGGCGCTGATGACCGGCTGCCGCTCGCCACCCCCGCTGGCAAGCGTGAGCTGGATCTGTGCCGGAAGGACCGCCGCCACCAGCAAGCCGGCAAAGCTGCGGAAGTGGCCAGCGTTCACGGCAGCACCAGCTTGGCGATCTTGTGGGCGGTCAGGGTCTCGGTGAACCAGATCACGCCGTCCGGCGCGACCGTGAGCCCGTCCTTGAGGCCCGGATTCGCCGTCGGAATCACGTACTCGCTGAACGTGAGCGTGACCGGGTCGAAGACCTCGATGTAGCCGCGGTTCCTGGTCCCGATGACGGCGTGGCCATTGGGTGCCATCGCCATCGGCCCGCCGAGCTCGCCTGCACGCCACACATGTTCGGTGAACGTGGCCGAGCGGATGTCGTAGACACCGAGCCGGTTCGTCAGCCCATAGCTGATGTAGACCCGGCCGTCGTGCACCGCGCAGAACGCAGGCCCACTCGCGCTCGGCGTGGGGATGCGCGTGATCGTGGTGGCTCCCGGGCGCCAGCGGCCGAGTCCATGGAAGGTCCACAGCGGATACCACACATCGCCGGTCTCGGGCTCGAGCATGCCGCCGGTCGGGAACGAACCCGCGGGCAGCGTGATCGCCCCGATCCAGGTGCCGGTCCTCGGATCGAACTCGGAGATCCGCTCGGCGAGGTGGTCGGTGACCAGGATCGTGCCGCGGCCGGTCTGGGTCGGGACCGCCATCTGCGCGCCCGCATAGGGCGGGGCGTAGCGCGTGAACACACCCGTGGTGGCGTCGATCACCCCGAGCCCGTGGCCGTTGGCGACGAGACCGAACCACACCCGGTCGCGATCGTCCACCTGCAGGCCGTCATTGCCACGGAAGCCGGGCGTCGTGAACGACTGGAACGTGTTCGTCGTCGGGTTGAACCGGCTGACGCGGCCGACCAGCGGCTCACTGAACCAGATCAGGCCCTTGGAGTCGGCCCAGATCTGATCCGGGTAGTTCATGCCCGGGAAGGTGAACTCGGTGATGGTCGCGGCCTGTGGTGTGGTCGGCCAGTGCAGCTGCTCCTGGATGCGATGCAGCACGGCGCCCTCGTGCACCACCTCGGTGATCCTGTGCGCTGCGGTCGTCCGCTCGCGCACCGCCGCCAGGAGGATCACTCCCGGTGTGTCCCTTCGGGCAAAGAGCACCGCGCGACCCTCGGGTCGCGGCGCGCTCGCCGCCGGCAGCCCGGTGACCTTCGGCATGCGGTTGAGCAGACCGATGCAGGCCCGATCCGCGAAGTAGAGCGAGACCTCGGCATCGAAGAGCAGCAGGCCGTCGCGCACGAGCCCATAGGTCCAGACGTCGCAACCGTGCCAGGCGCTGCTGCGGGCAAACACGGGCTCGAATCCGGCGAAACCAAGGACACCCGCATGCGCGAGCAGCCAGCGCGCCGCGGCGATGCGTTCCTGCACCAACGCCAGGGGCTTGGCCTGGTCGAGAGCCCAGAGCAGCATCGGGTTGCCCGACGCATCGGCCAACGCGCGGCACGGCACGTCGAGGTCGAGATCACGGGTTGCCAGCGTGCGCAGGCCCATTCCCAGCCGCGCGATCGCCTCGGGTGGCTGCGCCGCGACCAGGAAGCTGAGCCCGAGGAAACCGGCCAAGGTGCGTACGGCAGGGAGCATGTAGGACGATCGCGGAGGAAGGTCAGGCGAGCAGTATCCGAGCATAGAGGGGGTCGCGTGGCGGCAGCTCACGCGACGATCCGGCGGCCCCGGCGAGGACCACAGGACCGTATCGTACCGCCTCGCCGCCCTTGGTCGGTCCAAGTCTGCATCCTCCACTCCAACCCGCTGCCCTCATGCGCACCCCCGATCTCCTCTCGCTGGCCCCTCTGGCGCTCACTCTGGCCATTCCCGCCCAGTCGCTGCTCAAGGACATCCATCCCACGGTCACCAATGCCAGCTCGCAGCCGGCGCAGCTCACGGTCCTGGGGGGAACCGCCTACTTCGTCGCCAACGACGGCGCGAACGGGGCCGAGCTGTGGCGCACCGATGGGACGAGCGCTGGCACCTACCAGGTGAAGGACATCCACCCGGCTCCGGGCACGGGTTCGTCGCTCTCCGGCCTCTCGATCTTCGGCGGAGCGTTGCTCTTCGCGGCGAACGATGGCGTCAACGGCATCGAACTCTGGAAGAGCGACGGCTCGACAGCCGGCACCGTGCTGGTGCAAGACCTCAACCCTGGGAGCGCGAGTTCGTCGCCGGCGACCTTCACGGTGATCGGCGGCACCGTGTACTTCGCCGCCACGGACGCGACGGCAGGCCGTGAACTCTGGAAGTACGATGGCACGACCGCGTCCCTGGTGGCCGACATCAATCCTGGCACCTTGGCTTCCTCGCCAGCGGCGCTCGTGAACGTGGCCGGCACGCTCTACTTCTCGGCACTCGACGCGACGAGTGGCAACGAGCTGCGCAAGAGCGATGGCACGGCGGCGGGCACCGTGCTCGTGGCCGACCTGAATGGCGGATCTCCGTCCTCGACGCCGACGCTGCTCGTGCCCCTGGGCGCGAAGGTCGTCTTCGCGGCAAGTGCCCCGAACGTGGGCAACGAGCCGTTCGTCAGCGACGGCACGGCCGCGGGCACCGTGTTGCTGCGGGATTGCTGGCCGGGCACCGTGGGTGGCAGCCCAGGACCCTTCGTCGTCTCGGGTCCGCGCGTGTTCTTCTCCGCCAATGACGGCACGACCGGAACCGGTACCGGCCGCGAGGTCTACGCGACCGACGGCTCGGCGGCCGGCACGACCCTGATCGTCGACTTGTTCCCCGGCATCGGCAGCGGCATGCCGAGCACCAGTCCAACCGGCATGACGCCGTTCGGCGCCGGGGTGATGTACCGCGGCGACAATGGCCTGACGGGCACCGAGCCCTTCGTGACCGATGGCACCGCCGCGGGCACCAGGCTGGTGAAGGACATCCTACCGGGCCCGATCGGCTCGTCGCCGTTCCCGATGGTCAACCTCGGCGGCACGGTCTACGTCCAGGCAGCGAGCACGCCCTCGAACTGGGAGCTTTGGAAGAGCGACGGCACGGAGACCGGCACGGTACTCGTCAAGGAGATCTATCCGGGACCAGCTGCTTCGTTCCCGGATCTGTTCACGCGCCTGGGCACGAATGTGCTCTTCATCGCCGGGGAGCCGACGATCGGCACCGAACTCTGGAAGACCGATGGCACCACGGCCGGCACCGGCCTGGTCAAGGACATCAACCAGACCGGCACGGCCGGGCTGTCTTCGTCTCCCTCCGGCATGACCGTCCTGGGCGACAAGGTGCTCTTCGCGGCCACCACGATCCCGGAGGGCACCGAGCTCTGGGCCAGCGACGGCACCAACGCGGGCACGCGCTTGCTTCTCGACATCAGTCCGGCTGGCTCCTCGTCTCCGAGTGGGTTCACGCGGATCGGCGACCGGGTCTACTTCGCGGCGAACGATGGCGTGAACGGGGTCGAACCCTGGGTGACCGATGGCACGGCGGCCGGCACCAGGATGCTCATGGACTGCTCGCCCGGCGGCGCGAGCTCCACCCCGACGCCGTTCGTGGGCGCGGGCGACAAGGTGTTCTTCTCGGCGTTCGACGGCACGCCCACGACCGGGAGCGGACGCGAGCTCTACGTCACGGATGGCACTCCGGCCGGAACCCGGCTCGTGGTCGATCTCAACCCCGGCACCCTGAGTGGCTTCCCGAGCACGGTCACCGGCGTGCTGATCGCCCACGGGACCGGAGTCCTGTTCCGCGGCGACAACGGCGCGACCGGTGCGGAGCTCTTCTTCAGTGATGGCACCGCGGCCGGCACCTCGCTGGTCAAGGACATCAACGCCGGCACTGCCGGCAGCAATCCGGCCAACCTCACGCGCCTCGGCGCGCTCGTCCTGTTCCAGGCACTCGAGCCGGCCACCGGGACCGAGCTCTGGTCCTCCGATGGTTCCGCGGCGAACACCAACCTGGTCAAGGACATCAACGCCGGCACGGTCAGCTCGGCGCCAGCCAACCTCCTGGCCTACGGCAAGCAGCTGCTCTTCGGCGCGACGACGGCGGCTTCGGGGAACGAACTCTGGAGTTCCGACGGCAGCAGTGCGAACACCGTCGAGCTGAAGGACATCGCCCCCGGCACGCTGAACAGCTCGCCGAGTGGTTTCACGAGCGCCGGCGGCGTCGTGTTCTTCCTCGCGACGGACGGCACGGCGACCACCGGCACCGGCCGCGAGCTCTACGCCACCGACGGCACGAGCGCAGGCACGAGCCTGGTGTTGGACATCCTGCCGGG
Source organism: uncultured candidatus Brocadiaceae bacterium (assembly GCA_964607495.1). Lineage (GTDB taxonomy): Bacteria > Planctomycetota > UBA1135 > UBA1135 > UBA2386 > CAZSKV01. The sequence continues at coordinate 490 of CAZSKV010000063.1, read as the reverse complement.
CACGCCCAGCGGTTGCTCGGTGGCCCCGGTCGCCCTCGGCAGCGGCAAGCGCGTGATCCTGAACGCCAACAACGGCGTGGTCGGGGCCGAACCCTGGGTCAGCGATGGCACGGCACTCGGGACCGTGCTCGCTTCGGACCTGAACCTCGGCCCTGCGAGCAGCAATCCTGGGGCCTTCGCCAGGCTCGGCAGCAAGCTGCTCTTCGCGGCCAACGGTGGCCTCGCCGGCACCGAACTCTGGGAGGCATCGGTCACGCAACTCGGTGGCACGGTCGCCGACGTGTTCGGCCGCGGCTGCCCTGGCACCGGCGGCAAGACCCCGGACATCAGCGCTGACGGCGCGCCATTCGTCGGCAATGCGCTCTGGGGCGTGAAGCTCGGCGGCGCGCTGGCCTCGGCCCCCTGCCTGCTCTACCTGAACAACTCGCGCGCCGATCTGACCCTCGGCAGCTGCACGCTCTATCCGGCACTGCCGGCGGCGGCCATCAGC
>CAZSKV010000062.1:0-5655 GCA_964607495.1 uncultured candidatus Brocadiaceae bacterium | reverse complement strand
CTGTCCGCCAACATGGGTGCAAGAGCCGCGTAGTGTCGACTCTCGATCCCCTCCCCCCCTCCCCCCCCCACGCCGCAACCATGCCACGTGTCGCACCAGCGCTCGCCGTCGCCCTGCTGGGCCTCTGCATGTCCCTGGCGGCACAGCGCCCCGGGTCCTGGGTGCCGTTGAGCCTGGGCTCGCCCGTGGTGCCCGCCAACATCCACCAGCTCGGCAAGACCTGCACCTACCTCGAGGCAGGCAAGCTCTGGTTCTTCTCGGGCTTCACGCGGACGTGGAAGTCGATCCCGGTCAGCAACGGCGCGAGCCCGGCGACCGTCGTCAACGACATGGCCTACGTCCGCGATGGCGGCCAGCTGCATGCCTTCTCGGCCTACCGTGGCACGATCGAGACGCTGAACGTGTCGGCGACGGCCACCGTGATCAATCCGAGCGCGCAGCGCAACGACTCGATCCTGTGCGTGGTCGACGCCAACGTGCTCTGGACCTTCTCGTGCTTTCGCGGCGCCTGGACCAGCCTCGCGCTCGCCAGCCCTTCGCCCCGGATCGCGACGCGGCGGCACGCGGTCGTCGTCGCCGACGGCACGACCTTCCGCGGGATGAGCGCCTTCCACGGCAGCTGGATCACGACCAACAGTGCGTTCCCGGCTACCACGGCGGCTGCGGACGGATCCTGGGGCATGATCGAGACCGCCGCGACCTACTACGGCTTCTCCGCGGCACGGAACAGCTGGTCCACGGCGCCGGCGCTGGCGGGCGGCGCCCAGAGACTCGTCGAGGAGGACTGCATCGTCCATTGGGACAACAACATCGCGGTCGCCTACACGGGCCTGCGCGGAGGCTTCGCGACGACCGCGATCCCAGGAACTGCGACCGTCAGCGCGGAGGCGCTGGTGGTTGCGATCCAGGCCGGCACGAACTTGCGCCTCTACTCCGCAGTGCTCAACCAGTGGACCAGCACCTCGACGCTCGGCGTGGCCGCGATCACGATCAGGCCCCACCTCGTGTCCTGGAACGACGCGGGGACGGTTGGCGCCTACTCGCCATTCCACGGGACCGTCGCCACGGCGCCGGCCGTGGCGAGCGCCGATGCGAGCAACCAGGGCGTCGCCGCGGTCATCGACGCGACCGCGACCAGGCTCTTCCTCTTCAGCACGCTCGTGGGCAACTGGGTGCAGGCCCCGGCGAACGCCGTGGTCACGCTGCCCGACATGATCTGGTGCGGCGCGCTGCTGCGCACGAACACCGGCTTCCTCGCGTTCTCGGGCCGCTCGGGCCACTTCGTCGCGCTCCCTGCGAGTGCCGGCGCGATCAAGTGGATCGACAACAACAGCAGCGTGCTCGCCGTCGAAGACGGCAGCACGCTCCACGTCTACGAGCCGCGCCGTGAGACCTGGCTGCAGGTCGCGAAGAGCTCGAGCGCACCGTGGACGGTCCGGATCTGGCGTACGACGCTGCTCGCGATCGACGGCGCGACGGTGCACGGTTACGGCACCTTGTCGGGTCAGGTCGAGAGCTACACCCTCCCCGCCCCACCCACCGAGTTCAACGCCAACTCCGAGAGCATCCGCGCCGGGGTCGGCACGACCCTCGCGCTCTTCGGCGGCACGCCGGACTGCGTGAACCTCTACCAGTTCCCCGAGTTCCGCCGGGTCTACGCGACCGGCGCGCAGCTCGAGGTGCAACTGCACGGCGCACCCGGCTCCACGGTCTGGGGGCTGCTCGGGACGATCGCGGCCGCTCCGCTCAGCCTGCCGCCCTTCGGCGAGCTCTTCCTTGACGCCGGCGTGCTCTCGGCCACGCCGCTCGGCACGCTCCCGGCCGATGGGCGCGTCGCCTGGACCTTCGTCGTGCCGGACCTCGCCGTGCTGCGCGGCCTCGAGCCTGCATACCAGGGTCTCGTGCAGCCGGTCTCGGGCACGCCCTATCTGACGCGCATGACGAGCGTGCGGCTGCAGTAGCGCTACCGGCGCGCGACTCCTTCCGGCGAGGGAGTCCCCGCCTCAGCGCCGATCCCGTATCGTCTGCCCCCCCGCCCCTATCCCGCACGGAGTCCCCCGATGACCTGTCTTGCCGCTTCCGTCCCCGCACTCGGAGTCGCTTCGCTCCTGGTCGCCGCCGCCGCCCTGTCGGCGCAGACACAGACGATCGTGTCGCCGGCCGGCACGGCCACGACCGAAGGCAGCGGCGCGCACGCCTACCCCTGGCTGGCGAACAACTCGAACCCGATCTCCGCGGTCAACGTGCCCCGCTACATGCAGATCCATTCGGATCTCGGCAGCGGGCCCAAGGTGATCCAGAAGCTCGCGTTCCGGCGCAACGGCACGTCGCCGACCCAGGCGGGCAACCGCGCGATCGATCTCGAGCTCTTCATGGGCAACTCCGTCGACTACGACAAGTGCTCGTGGGTCTACGCGCAGAACTGGCTCGGCACGCCCACCAAGGTCCTGAACCGGCAGGTGGTCAACTTCGGGCCGCTGAGCGCGCCCGGGGCGCCGGCGCCGTTCGAGCTCGTGATCCCGATCACGCCCTACGTACACACCGGCCTGACCTCGCTGGCCTGGGACGCGCAGATCCACGCGAACACCGAGACCCCGCCGATGATCTCGCTGCTCGATGCCGACGCCGCGAGCGCGGGCCTCGGCACGCCCGTGGCCACCACCGGGCCAGGCTGCGTGCCTGGCGGCCAGAACACGGTGATGAGCCTCGGCATGTTGCACAACGAGAGCGGCGGGATCTGGACCTTGACCGGGTGGGTCGATGCAGCGCCGAAGAACGCGCCGCTCTTCCTCGCGCTCGGCGCGACCAATCCGAACCTGCCCGTGCAGGGACTCTGCGGCAACCTCTACACCGACCTGTTGGCCGTGATGATGCTCGGGATCACCGACGCGAACGGCTTCTTCGGCGTGACCTCGCGCACCGGCACCACGGTCACCAAGGGTGGCGGCGGGCCCTTCGCGTTCGCGGTCGCGAACACCTTCGGCGGTCAGACGATCTACGCCCAGGCACACGCGCTCGACGCCGCGAGCACGTTCCCGATCGGGATCGCGAACAGCAACGGCCGCTCCGCCCTCGTGCCGATGCCGGCCACGACCAAGGTCGTGCGTTGCACGCGGCTCTTCCACACCGATGGCCTGCCGAACGCGCCGTGGGCGGCCTGCCAGCAGACCGCGCCGAGCGCCGCGAAGATCGAGCCGAGCAATGTCGGCTACGCGATCGTGACGGAGTTCACGTACTGAACTGGCTCGCGACTCAGCGTGACTCCAGGTCCACGCGCACGCCAACCGGCGCGCCCGCGTTGACCTTCAGCTCAGCGCGCCCACGCAGCGTTGCGGACGTGGCTTCGACCACGTAGCTGCCGGGCGCGAGCGTCACGTTCGCTTTCGCCGCGCCACTCCGCCCAGACGCGAACGCACGGGCCACGGCCTTGCCGGCCGGATCGCGGATCACGACTTCGATCGCTGCCTGCACCACCGTCCCCGGCGGCAGGCGGCACTCGATCGGCGCCGCCACGCCCGCGCCGAGCTCGGGCTCGAGCATGGTCTCCGCGTCAGCCCGGACTTCGCAGGGATGCAGCCCGCTCGCAATCCCACTACCACCGACCTGCAGCTCGTAGCGGCCGGGCGCGAGCGGCTCGGAACGGCCCGCGCCAGCTTCCAGTTGCAGACTGCCGCTGTGCTCGCCACCAGCCTGGTAGATCGAGCAACGCAACTTGTCCGGCACCGGCGCACCCGCGCTGCGCGCGCGCACCACGATCCTGCCACCTCGCACGAAGTAGAGTGTGCCGAGATCCCAGGTCTCGTCGGGCCCGATCTCGCGCCAGGGCACGCGGATCTGCGGATACCCGGCCGCGCGCAGCACGAGCGAGTACTCGCCGGGCGGGTAGGGACCATAGCGGAACGCGCCGGTCGCCGCGTCGACGGTCAGGACCGGCGAGCCGCCGTCGTTCCTGCAGATCGGCAAGGCCTGCACGCCGGGCAGGGGGCGACCGTCGGCGTCGAGCACCTTGCCCTGGATGTGGATCCACGCCTCCTTCGGCAGACGGATCACGATCTCGGCGGGACCGGGCACATGGCCGGTGAGCTGCGCTTCGCGGAACATGCTCTTGCGACGCACGGTGACGCGGATCGGCTGACCTTCGCGACAGTTCTTCAGCGTGAACCGGCCCTCGCGATCCGTGCTCTCGTGGGCATACCAGTCATTGCCGGGCATCGGGGTCTCGAGATTCGCCTCGACCATCGCGTTCGCAACCGGCTTGCCTTCGACATCGAGCACCCGGCCGCGGCACAGGAGCCCGGCACTCAGCACCGGATCCCAGCGCAGGTCCGCGCCCGGCGTCGCCTCGAGCGTCGCGTCCGCCTTGCCGTGTGCCTCGCTGGTCGCCCGCGCGCGCAGCTTGCCTGGCGCGAGGCCGGCGAAGCGGTAGGCACCCTGCGCGTCGGTCCGAATCCGCTGGTAGCCGAGCTCGCTCCACTCGCCGACCTGGATTTCCGCCTTCGCAACCGGCGCTCCGGCGGCATCGCGCACGGTGCCCGCAAGGGTCACTCCCGGCTGCAGGCGGATCGTGACCAGCTGCTCGGCACCCGCCCCGACCGCGACCGTGTCGTACCAGGGGCTGAGCCCGCGGGCGCGCACGGCCAGCGGCACCTTGCCGGGCTCGACGCTCGCGAAGCCGAAGCTGCCGTCCGCGCCCGTGCGCACGCGTTCGCACTGCGGTCCCATCGCGCTCGCGCCGTCGGGCAGCTTGTGGTTGCGCTGGCCAGTGTCGCCAGCCTGCACGACCGCGCCCGCGACCGGCAGGCCCAGCGGGTCGAGCACGATTCCCCGCAGCTCGCCGCCGCGTCCCGCGAGGACGATCCGGAACTCGACGCGCGCACCCGGCCTGGCCGTGAACGTGCGCAACGACGAGGGCACGTAGCCGCGCTTGCGCGCGCCGATGTGGCAGTGCGGCGCGACGGCGCGCAGCGCGAACCTGCCATCGGCGCCGCTCTGCCCGAAGAGCGTGCCTTCGCCACCACCCCAGTCGCTGACGACGAGATCGGCGCCGGCGACGGGGTTGCCCTGTGCATCGACGACGAGGCCTTCGGCCTGGATGCCGGGCGGCACCTCGAGCGTGAGCGCGGTCTGCTGGCCGGCGACGATCGTCGCCTTCTTCCGTTCCCCATCCCTGCGGAGCGGCAGGTGCGGAAGGACGTCGCCCGGCGCGAGCGCGTCGAAGCACAGGTTTCCGGCGCCATCGGTGCGGCCACGCGGCTTCCCGAAGAGCTCGTCCGCACCACTGCGGTAGAGCTCGACCTCGACGCCGGCAGCGGGTTGCTGGTCCTCGGCCCACACCACGTGCAGCTGCAGCGAGCCCGTCGGCGTCCGCTCGGGCACTGCGATCGCCTCACGGGCGGCGGGCGTGCGCAGGGTCCCGGCGGCAGGTCGCGTGGCCGCCGCCGCTGCGAGCAGACCGGGCCGTGGTTCGTCGGCCGGTGCGCCGGGCCCCACCGGCTCGCCGCTCGTCAGCGCCAGGAACTGCGGCCAGAGCAGGAGCGAGAGCAGGCACGCGAGCAGGAACACGAGGCCGAGCACGGTCAGCTGCTTGGGCGCTGCCATGCCCGGGGTTCTACCTCCCGCCGAGCCATTCGCGCCAGCGCCCCGCCCATTCCGCCG
>CAZSKV010000061.1:0-4770 GCA_964607495.1 uncultured candidatus Brocadiaceae bacterium | reverse complement strand
CCGCTCGCGCTGATCGCCGGACCTTGCGTGATCGAGAGTCGCGAGCACGCGTTGCGCCACGCCGACCGGATCGCCCGCGTCTGCCGCGAACAGGCCGTGCCGTTCGTGTTCAAGAGCTCGTTCGACAAGGCCAACCGCACGAGCGGGCAGAGCTTCCGTGGCATCGGCCAGGACGAAGGGCTCGCGATCCTCGCGCAGGTGCGCCGTGAGATCGGCGTGCCGGTGCTCACCGACGTGCACTCGGAGGCGCAGGTCGGTCCTGCGGCCGAGGTCGTCGACTGCCTGCAGATCCCGGCATTCCTGTGCCGGCAGACCGATCTGCTGGTGGCCGCCGCCAGGGCCGGCCGCACGGTCAACGTCAAGAAGGGCCAGTTCCTCGCGCCGGAGGACGTCAAGAACATCACCGACAAGGTGCGCGCCGCCGGCAACGACAAGGTGCTGATCACGGAGCGTGGCACTTCGTTCGGCTACCACACGCTGGTGGTCGACTTCACGGGGTTCCCGACCATGCGCGCGTTCGGCGCGCCCCTGGTCTTCGACGCGACGCACTCGGTGCAGCGGCCCGGTGGCAGGGGCACCGCGACCGGCGGCGACCGCACCAAGGTCCCCTATCTCGCACGCGCCGCCGTGGCCTGCGGCATCGACGGCCTGTTCCTCGAGGTGCACGAGAACCCGGATCAGGCGCCGTCCGACGGTCCGAACATGCTGCGGCTCGACGACCTGCCGCTGCTGCTGCGGCAGCTGCGCGCGATCGCCACGGCCCTCGCCGGCCCGTGACCGCCCCCGAACCGGATTTCGGCTCGCGCGCGGAGTTCTACACCTTCGCGCCGGAGACCCTCGACCGCGAACTGCCGGAGTTCGAGATCGTGCGCGAGATCGGCAAGGGTTCGATGGCGATCGTCTACGAAGCGATCCGGCGCAGCGACCGCCGCCGCGTCGCGCTCAAGGTCCTGCCTCCGAGCCTGACCCTGAGCGAGCGCGCGCTCGCGCGGTTCCTGCGCGAGTCCGAGGTCATGGCCCGGATCGAACACGAAGCGATCGTGCAGGTGCTCGATCACGGCCGCAAAGGCCGGCTGCACTACTTCGTGATGGAGTTCGTGCGCGGCGTGACGCTGGCCGAGCGGACCACGCACGGTCCCCTGCCGGCCCGCCAGGCCGCCAAGCTCTGCGCCCAGGTGGCGCGCGCACTGCACTTCGCGCACGAGCGAGGCGTCGTGCATCGCGACGTCAAGCCCGGCAACCTGATGCTGCGCGAGGACGGCAACGTCGTGATCACCGACTTCGGCCTCGCGCGCGAGACCGGCACCGGATCGCTGACCGAGAGCGGGATGATCGTCGGCACGCCGATCTACATGTCACCCGAGCAGGTGCTCGGCGAGCGCGGCCACGTCGGCACGCGTTCCGACGTCTACAGCCTCGGCGCGACGCTCTACCATCTCGTGACCGGAGGCCCGCCGTTCGCCGCGCCGACCGCACAGGCCGTGCTCAAGGCCGTCCTGGAACACGATCCGGCGCCGCCGACCGTGTTGCAGCGTGACCTGCCACGGCAGCTCGAGGCCGTGATCCAGAAAGCGATGGAGAAGGCGCCGGGGCGCCGCTACGGCACCGCGCTCGAGCTGGCCGAGGACCTCGAGCGCTTCGTCGCCGGCGTGCCGGTGCTCGCGCGGCACAGGGGCCCGTTCGCCCGCCTGGTCCGGCGCGCCCTGAGCCGCCCCATGCTCGTCGTGCTGGTCCTCGTGATCGTCGGCCTCGCGATCGGCGCGATCGTCCTGCACCTGGATCGCCAGCGCTGGCTGCTCGAGACGCAGCTGGCCGAAGCGGAATTCGCGCTCGTCCAGGCCTCGTCGACCCGCGATCCGCAGATGCGGCTCCTGACCGGCGAGCAGCGCAAGGAACGGCTGCAGCACGCACTGAACCTGACCGACGGGATCGTGAGCTCGCATCCTTCCGTGGCGCGGGCCTTCTTCCTGCGCGCGAAAGCGCGGCATCGCCTGCAGGACTTCCGCGGCGCGCTGGCGGATCTCGACGCCTGCGCGAATCTGACCGGCAGCGCGACCAGCGAAGTGCTGCGCTTGCGGATCGACAGCACGAGCCGCCTGCACGACCCTGAGTCGATCCGCCGCCTCCAGCTCGATCTGGCCCGGCTGCTCGAGCTCGAGCCGGACAATCTGAGCCGCGCGCTGGTCGTCGAGCACCTGCTCGCCTTCGCGGCCGAGGCGGCGGAGCCGGATCGCAGCAGTCTCCTCGCCAGCGCGCGCAAGACCCTGGCCCCGGTCACCACCGACGATTCCCAGACGCTGATCGCGCGTGCCCGTCTGCACGAGCTCAGCGGCGACCCGGCCGGGGCCGAGCTGTACATGCGCCAGGCCCTTGGCGAGTACGCCGGCAATGCACCCGTCCACGGAGCCGCGGCGCAGCTCTTCGCCCGCCTGGGTCTGGCCGACGAGAGCCGCCAGGAGCGGGATCTCGCGCGCATGCTCGACCCGGAGAGCGCGGCGGAGCAGGTGCCGGAGGCACAATCCCGGCCGGCCCTCGACCTCGGGGGGGTGCAGGGCTTCCTCGAACGCCTCGACGGGCTGATGCGCGCCTCGAGCCGGCCGAAGGACGGCCGTTGACCCAGGGCCTGGGAATCCCCGCATCGCGCGGGACTCGATCCGGCGGCATGGCCGCCTGACGGCAACTCGGAGGCGGTAGCAATACCCCCGGCTGGACGGTCCATCCGGTGCTGCAGGAGCCGGTCCATCTGGCAGGGGGGTCGGCTCCTGCGCCTTTTTCTGCGGAAGGGCCCGGCGAACCCTGCTGGCCCGGGCACTCACCGCAGCCGCCCGGCGCGGCTATGGTCTATCCCGTCCTCCCCGCGCACCCAAGCCGATGCATCCCGCGCTGCTGCTGACGCTCGCCACGATCTGGCCCCAGGATCCTCCGTCCCAGGGCCAGAGCACCTGGCAGGCGCAGCCCACGCTCGGTTACCTCAGCACGGTCGCACTCGACAAGTTCGCGCCCTTCAAGACCCTGGGGTTCCCGGATCGCGTCGTGACGCTGGCGGCAGGCCTCGCGGATCTGGAAGGAGACGGCAACCAGGATGCGTGGTTCGTCGCGGGCGGGGGCACGCACCAGGGCGAGCTCTCGGTGCAGATGGCAAAGGCTCCGGCCCTCGGGCGATTCCAAGCCTGGCCCACCCCCGGCTCGATCATCAGCGGCCACGGGTATGTGCACGCGACCACGTGGCGGTCCGCGGTGTTCGGCCGGGACCGGATCGTGGCCGCCGAACCGCTGCGCAGCCATCTCTCGGTCGTCGCGTTCACCAAGACCTCGGCGACCGACCCCCGGCAAGGCGTGTGGACCACGAGCGACCAGACCTACCTGGTCGGACCCGGCTGCTTCGAGGTCGCGGCCCATGACGCGGATGGCGACGGCCAGGACGACCTCGTCTGCCTGGTACCGGGCACCGGCAGCAAGACCGGCTGGACCACGGTCCGCAAGTTCCGCCTCGCAGCCGTCGGCGGTCAGGTCACGACGCTCTACGAGCTCGCGGTCGACGTGCCGTTGCCGCTGCAGTGGCTGCGCCCGCTCGACCTGAACGGCGACCTGCGCACCGACTTCGTCGCCTACGCGAGCAACGTCGGTCTCGTCGGCTACGTGGACACCGGCAACCAGAACTTCGCGCTGGCCTTCGCGCTGCCGCTGACCCTCGGCGTCAACCAGATCGACCAGGGCGACCTCGATCACGATGGCCGTGACGACGTGCTCGTCGTGCTGAACGACGCTGCCGTCGTCCTGCTCTCGCGTCCGGGCAATGCGCTCGTCCCGCGCCTCGCCTGGCGTCCTGCCGGCGCGGCGATCCTGCTCGGAGGCGCAATCCTCGATGCCGACGGCGATGGCAGCCACGACGTCGTCGCCTTCCCGCTCGACGTGCGCAACTTCGTGATCTTCGGCTTCGACCGCAAGCGCGACGCGTTCCTGGCGCTGCGCGTGCAGGAGCCGCCGCCGGGCCAGGCCGCGCAGTACGGCGCGGGATCCGGACCGACCGGCGTCCCCTGCTGCCGCGGCGACGTCGACGGTGACGGCGACGTCGACATGCTGCTGCAGCTCGCCTCGGGCGCCGACTGGATCACGCTGCGCAACGAGACCCGCAAGCACGCCCCGCAGAAAGTGCTGCTGACCCACGAGGGCCAGATCGGCGAGACCGGCTACCTGCGTGAGCGCCTGAGCTTCGATCTGCCCCAGAGCGTGCTCACCGATCCCGAGCGCGAGATCGAAGTCTCGGTCAGCATGGAGGACCCCGCCACGCCCGGCAGGTACCTCGCGTGGGGTCGCGCGGTGCTCGAGATCAAGCCGACGCAGCCGACCTGCTCGCTGCTGCTCTACTACCAGCGCGACCCGGCACGCATCGTCGAGGTCAAGAACGCGGGCCCGTACGTCCGTCCCGGTGGAATCACCTGCGCCGGGGACGTGTTCGTCTCGGTGCACGCGAAGCAGAAGGGCGGCCCCCGGCGCTACGAGGCTGCCTACCTGCACCACCAGCTCGGTGGCGAGGAACAGAAGTCGGCGCTCGGCGTGCAGTGGAAGGTCCAGGCCACGCCGCCGCTCTCGGCAATGGACCAGGAACTGCTGCCCTGGAACTAGGAGCTAGCACGACTTTGTCAGGTTCTGCGTAGTCGGGGCTTGTACTTTTTCCCGATCTCCGTACGAGAGTGCGTGCTTGGCGTTCCGCGCACACGCACTCATGGAGCGGCTTGCGCGATTCCTGGATGGATTCGCGGGGTGCTT
>CAZSKV010000060.1:0-3729 GCA_964607495.1 uncultured candidatus Brocadiaceae bacterium | reverse complement strand
CGAGCGCTGCGACGAGGACGCGGTCGTCGATGCCTTCCGCCAGGGCCGGACCTACGTGGTGTTCGATCTCTACCGTGACGGCACCGGCTTCCAGTTCTTCGCGCGCCGCGGCGCGCAGCGCTGGCTGATGGGGGACTCGGTCGCCAGTGCCGACCAGCTCGAGCTCGTGGTCCGCTGCCCCGACAAGGGCCGCCTGCAGCTCTTCTGCGACGGCAAGATCGTGCAGGAATCGCGCGGCAGCGAGCTGGTGTGGAACCGGCCCGAGCCGGGGATGTACCGCGTCGAGGTGCTGCGGCCGAGTGGGACGCCCTGGATCTGGTCGAGCGCGATCCGGGTCGAACCCGAGCACGTCGAGTAGGCCCGGACCCCGGCTGCGCCGCTATGCTGCGCACTCCAGGCCAGGCCGTGGGCCTGTCTCCCCCCTCACGCGAAAGGATCCGATCATGCCCAAGCACCCCCTCGCTCTCTGCGTGTTGCTCCCCGTCACGCTCGGCGCCCAGACCTACTTCTCCCCTGCCGCGGCCGCGACCGGCACGGGCAACGTCAACAACACGCTGCCGTTCGCGCAGCAGACCCAGCACTACCAGCAGGTGCATTCCACGACCTCGTTCAGCAGCGGAGCGGTCGGGATCATCACGCGCCTGCGCTTCCGCTCCAAGGCGGCGACCACCGGCGGTACGGCGGACATGGAGATGTTCATGGCGCGCTGCCCGAACGCCGCCGAGAACGCGAGTGCGACCTTCGCGAGCAACGAGACCACCGGCACGGTCGTGAACGTCGTCACGCGCAAACAGGTCAACTTGCAAGCGGTCGGCGCGGGTGTGTGGGGCGCGCCCGACCTGCTCTTCGACAATCCGTTCGCGTTCGTGCCGGCCCAGCACTTGAGTTGGCGGGTCGCGATCCACGCGAACACCGCGACCTCGAACACGCTCGACTGCTACAGCGACTGGCGCTTCGGCACCAAGACGGTCTACAACGGCTGCCAGCACCCGCTCGGCACGGGGCCGGCCCAGCACAACTCGACCTTCCGCTCCCCCGGAAACGTCTGGGACCTGAACGGCTACAGCTACCTCGCGAACGTGCCGCTGCCGGGCGCCGTCCTGATCGGTGACTCGAACGCGCTCTGGGGCTCGATCCCGCTGCCCTACGACCTGGGCGCGGTCGGCGCGCCCGGTTGCCAGATCGTGAACAACCCGGCCGTGGTCCTCTCGGGCACGACGCTCTCGAACCCGACCGGCTTCCTCGGCATCCAGATCAGCACGCCGCGCAACCCGAACCTCGTGGGCCTCGCGATCTACACGCAGTTCCTGTTCGTGGACCCGGCGGCCAACCAGCTCGGCGTGTTCACCTCGAACGGCCGCGCCAACTTCCCGATCCCGGCGCCGGTCGAGGTCACGCGCATCTACGCTGCGAGCCCGACCGCGACCGCGGGCACCGTGGGCCCGGACTTCGCGCTGCCGATCGGCCTGAACTGAGCGGCCCGGTCACTGCCCCTGCACCGCGGCGACCATGCGCGCCGCGCGCTCGCGCACGCGGTCGAAGCGCCCGTCGCGCAGGTCGTCCGGCTGGAACAGCGAGCCGACGAAGCCGACGCCGAACGCGCCGGCGTCGAGCAGGGTCTTGGCGTTCTCCTCGTTCACGCCCGCGGTCGGGAAGATGCGCAGGAACGGCATTGGCGCGAGGCAGGCCTTGAGGTAGGCGACCGGCTCGTGCGGCATCGGGAACAGCTTCTGGATCTCGGCCCCGGCCCGATGGGCGGTCAGCATCTCGGTGGGCGTCAGCGTGCCGGGGATGCACACGACGTGGTTCGCGCGGCACCAGCCGATGACCTCGGTGTCGGTGACCGGGGAGACCAGGAAACGCGCGCCGGCCGCGATCGCGGCCTCGGCCTCGCGCACGCTGAGCACGGTCCCGGCGCCGACCAGCAGTTCGGTATTCCGCGCGAACGCGCGGATGTGCTGCAACGCATTGGGCGTGGTCAGCGTGAACTCGACGATGCGGAAGCCACCGGAGAGTGCGGCCTCCATCGCCGGCGCGACGGCTGCGGCGTGTGCAGTGCGGAGGATCGCGGAGCAGCGCTCCCGCGCGAAGGTCTCGAGGATTCGGGCGCGGTCCATGCCAGCCATTCAAGCGCGCGCACCCGGGGATTGCATCAGGACGAGCTGGCCGCTGATCGCCGCGAGGGCGGTGCTGACCCGCAGCGGATGCGGACCCAGGGTCAAGCGCGCGAAGCCATGGGCCTCCAGCTGCGCGAGCTCGTAGGGCAGGAAGCCGCCTTCGGGGCCGAGCGCGAGCGTGGCCGGCAGCCCTGCGTGCCAGCGCAGGCCGGTGAGCGGCCGGCCGCCTTCCGGGTGCGCGACCAGCCGGTTCTGCGCCGTGACCACCTGCACGAGCACGTCCTCGACGAAAGGTTTGAAGAGCGGGAAGCGCAGCACCTCGGGCAAGTGGGTGCGCCGGCTCTGCTCGAGTCCGAGCAGCAGGTGCTCGCGCTGCACGGCGGGCTGCATCGCCTGGGCCAGCAGATGACTCTTGTCGACGCGCCAGGAGCGGAACAGCACGATCCGCCCGTAGCCAAGCGCCGCCGCGTCCTCGAGGCAGCGCAGCAGCACGCGCGGCCGCGGCACGGCCAGCAGCAGCACGTCCTGTGGGCGTGGTCCCGGCTGCGCCTCGAGCTCGCACGCGAGCTCGAGCTGGTCCGGTGCGCTGCGCACGATGCGGGCCGTGCCGAGCGGCCCGTCGACGACCCCGATGCGCAGCGGATCTCCGGCCCGCGCCTTCAGGACCGCGTGCACGTGCGCCGCGCGGCGCCCGCAGAGCGTGGCGCGGCCGTCCGCGCCGAGCTCTTGCGGCTCGAGCAGCAGCAGGTTCATCGCAGCCAGGCGTCGGCCACCGGACCCGCGAGCACGCCGCGGAGTTCGGTGCGCAGTGCCGCCGCGGCCTCGGTCTGCCCGTCCTCGGCCAGGCGGTGGGCCAGCATCGCTTGCAGCCGGAAGTAGACGAAGCGGCGCGGCAGGTCGAGCGCCTGCAGGCCCTCGCGCAGGTGCCGTTGCACCTGGGCCACGTGGCCCTGGTCCCGCCATTGCGCGAGCGGCGGGATCGCGGCCGCGAACGCCTGCGGCAACAGCGAGTCGCCGCCGCCCGGTGATTCGTCCAGCGTGCGCAGCGCGGCGAGCGCCGGCTCGAGGCGGCCGGTGCGCAGCAGCACGCCGGCCCAGGGCAGGGCGACGAGCTCGCGCCGGAAGCGGACGTTGGTGCGGGTCAGCCACTCGTCGAGGCGGGCGAACGCCGCGTGGACCTTCTCGGCCGCCAGATCCGTGCCCGCGAGGCTCAGCAGCAGCTCGCCGTCGAGGTCGGGCTGGATCGCGTCGGCGGGGGGTGCGAGCGCGAGCAGGCGCTCGGGCGTGCGCGCGCACAGCGCGAAGACCGCGAGCGCGTACGGACGCATCTCGGTGTTGCCCCAGACGGCGCGCGTGCTCAGCAGCTGCGCGAGCAGCCCGTCACGCATGCGCTCGCCGCCACGCGCGTGCGCGCAGAGCGCGGCCTCGGCCAGGAACCGGGTCGAGGCGCCGTCGGCGAGCAGGCGCTGCACGATCGCGCGTTCGACCAGCGCGGCATCTACCGGCAGGTCGAGCTGGGCTGCGGCCAGCACGGTCGTCAGCGCGGTCCGGTCGGCGGGGGAGGTGGCGAGCGTGGCCTCGGCGGCGCGCACGAGCGGCGCGTGCGCGCCGC
>CAZSKV010000059.1:0-3266 GCA_964607495.1 uncultured candidatus Brocadiaceae bacterium | reverse complement strand
TCGCGAGCCCCGAAGGCGTGCTCGGCGACAAGGCCGAAGCGCTCTACCGGGAGGGTCTCACCGCCGCCAGGAAGCTCGGCCTGCCGGTCTCGTCGCCGATCGTCGCCAAGCTCGGCGAGGGTCTGTTCCAGGTCTCGCTGGCGCGCGGCATGTCGCTCGCGCGGCGCTCGCCCGAGCAGGCGCTGCCGTTCCTCGCGCGCGCCCGCGACGAGGCCGTGCTCAGCGAGCACTGGCTGCACGCGCAGCTCGAGCTCCTGCGCCTGATCGCCAAGGACCGCACGCGCCTGCTCGCCGAGCTGGACCGCATGGCCAAGGTCCACGGCGACCTCGTACACGCGTTCCCCGACCTGGGGCGCGTGCCGGTCGCGGCCTACGCGCTCTGGCGGGGCATCGATTGCACCGAGGGCGGTCCGGCCAAGGCGCTGCGCTGCCAGGAGCTCGTCGAGCGCTTCGGGGAGGTGCGCCTGTCCGGCGAGTCGTTGCGCGAGCTCGCGCTCCGCCGCCTGCAGCGGATCGTCGCCGAGCACGGCGCCTCGGCCTATGCGCCGATCGAGCAGCGGGCCAAGGACCGGCTGGCCAAGGCCCGGGCCGGTGGGACGCCCGAGCCCGAACAGCTGCGCTGGATCCTGAGCACCTACCCGGGCAGCGAAGCCGCGCGCGAGGCGATGCTCGCGATCGTCGACGCCTCGCTGGCCACCCGCAACGCGACCGCGGCCGTGCACTCCCTTGCGCAGGCCCTGCGCGAGGGGCGCTCGGGCCGCAGCTACCTGCATCGTCTCGTCGTCGCCCTCGACGCGGTCGGCAACCGCGCGCTCGCGGCACGCCTCGCGCGCGAACTGCTCGCGAATCACGGCGACGAGCCGGCTGACTTGCCGGAGAGCGCCGGCAGGAGCGTGCGCGCGAGCCTCCCCGCGTTGACGGTCGAGGACGCCGCGGTGCGGCCTCTGCCCGCAGCGCCGACCGACGTGCTCGCGCGCCTGCAACCCGCGGCGATCCCGCCGGGTGGCCTGCAGGTGCGCCGGGTCGAGACGCCGCCGGGCTTTTTGGCCAATGGCGCGCCCCCGCTCTACGTGACGCTGGCCAGCGAACGGCTGGCCGCCTACGACCTCGAGCGCGGCGAGCACGCGTTCGACGCGGCGTTGTTCGACGTGCCGTTCGCCGTGGCCTCCGAGCAGACGCCGCTCTACCTCTGCGGCGACCTGCTGCTGCTGGTCGAGCAGACCCGCGTGCGGGCCCTCGAGTGGAAGACCGGCGCCGAGCTCTGGACCCACGAAGCCGCCGACGACCGGTTCCTGAAGCCGCTGTGCGTGCGCGATGGCGTGCTGCACCTCTACTCCGAGGCGCGGCTGGCCGACGACGGCGGCCAGTTCCTGGGCGTCGAGCCGCGCACCGGAGCGCTGCTCTTCCGCGTGATCCTGACTCCCGACCGTCCGAGCACTCCGCCGCTGGTCGCGAGCGGGGATCTCTTCGTCCTGAGCCTCCGCGGCGACACCGGCGCCGCCGCCGTCGAGCGCTTCGACGGGGCCCTCGGCCGCTCGCTCGGCACGGTCGACCTGTCCACGGAGGTCGGGCAGAAGCTCGGCCTCCCCGCCGGGACCCAGGTGCGCGGCGCGTTCGAGCGGACCGCGCGGCGCGCGTTCGCGGACCCGAGCGGGATCTACCTGCCGGCCGAGGGTCAGGGCGAGGACGATCCGCCGCGCCTGCTGGCCCTCGACCACGACGGCACGATCCGCTGGCTGTGGACCGGCGGCGCCGGCCGCGCGCTGCTGATGGCCGCGCCGGCGGGCGAGGACATCGTCGTGCTCGAGACCAGCGCCGACCGCGGCTCGCGCTTCCTCGTGCTCGACAGGAAGGACAAGCGGATCAAGCTCGAACGGCCGCTCGAGGGGCGTGCCGGCGTGCTGAACTGGCGGGAAGCCGTGCCGGTGCAGCAGGCCCCGGCGACCCTGTTCCTGGCCGAGGAGATCCGCGGCCCGCGCACCCGTCTGACCTGCCTGTCCCTGGATGGCCGCACGCGCCAGTTCCAGCACGAACTGAGCACGCGCGCGGCCCAGGTCGTGGCCGAGCCACTGCTGGGCCAGGGCTTCGTGGCCTTCGTCGTGCGCCAGACCGGCCTGCGCAGCTCGCTCACGCTCCTGCAGCTCGAGACCCGCGAGGATCTGCTCGGCGGATCCGGGAGCAAGCTGCTCGCCGGGTTGACCGCCCCCTTCCGCCTCATGCCGGCTGGGCCCTACATTGCGCTGCAGTCGCTGCAGGAGATCACGCTGCTCGGCAGGGGCTCCCCGACCGGAAGCGGCAAGTGAGACGATGCACCCGATGACGAACCCCGCACTCGCACTGACCACGGCGCTGCTGCTCGTGGGCGCCGGCCTGCCGGCGCAGCAGCGGCCGACGAGCAAGCAACCCCTGGGCTCGACGGAGTGGGCGATCACCGCGGAACTGCAACTGGCCGTCACGCGCGGGCACAAGTGGCTCGCCGCGCAGCAGCACCCGGCCGGCCACTGGTCGCAGGACATCGGCTTCAAGCTGAACTCCAACTACCAGGTCACGAAGTACAACGCCCCGCACCCCGGGGTCACCGCGCTCGCGCTGATCAGCTTCCTGGCCGGCGGCCACCTGCCGGGCCGCGGCGAGTTCGGCCAGAACCTCGAGCGCGGGATCGACTACCTGCTGACCTGCGTGCAGGAGAACGGCTTCGTGACCGATTCGGGGACGCGGATGTACAGCCACGCGTTCGCGACCCTGTTCTTCGCCGAGGTCTACGGCATGACGCGCCGGCAGGACGTCAAGCGCGCGCTGCAGAAGTCGGTCGACCTGATCGTCGACTGCCAGAACGGCGAGGGCGGCTGGCGCTACAAGCCCTTCGCGCGCGAATCCGACATGTCGATCACCGTCTGCCAGGTGCTCGCGCTGCGTTCGGCGCGCAACGTCGGCATCACGGTGCCGGCGAGCACGATCAAGGCGGCCGAGCAGTACGTGCGCCGCAGCGCCGTGCACGACACCGGCAACCAGCGCCCCGGGTTCGGCTGGAATCACGACCTGCTCGGCGACGGCGGCGCGTTCCGCTACCAGGTCACACCGCAGAGCCGGGCGACGTTCCCGCTGACTGCGGCCGGAGTCACGACGCTCTACGCGGCCGGCGTCTACGACAGCGACGAGGAGATCCTGCGGGCGGCGTTCGACTACATGGACGAGCAGCGCGGGACCTTCAACCTGAACTACAAGTACCACTACTTCTTCTACTACGGCCACTACTATGCGGTGCA
>CAZSKV010000058.1:0-11521 GCA_964607495.1 uncultured candidatus Brocadiaceae bacterium | reverse complement strand
CGCAATGCGCGGATGTTTGTCCAGGTTCGAGCGGCCGAATCGGCGGCAACTCTGGATGAGTTGCATAGATTCGGTCGCGCGAAGATGGGCGAAGAGACGCGCGTTCCGCGCGAACGAGTCCCGTGACGCAGACTCCTAGCCTGCCTGCGGCGCGGGCTCAGGTCCCCGGCGCGGGCGTGGCCGCGGTCATGGCCGGGTTCTCGACGTCGGTCACGCGGAAACCGGTGCAGAACACGCTGTTGCGGAACGCATCGCCGAGCATCCGCGGCGGGTCGGTGTCGGGCCGGCCCGAGAGCCAGCGGCGCAGCCGCCAGAGCGCGAAGCCCACGAGGAACGCTGCGTCCGCAAGGGCCGTGTAGACCGGGCCGTGGTTCTTCAGGAAGAAGCGCCGCCGCGCCTGGAACCAGTAGTTGGGCCGGCGCTTGATCACCGCCGCGGTGATGCCGGTCGAGGCCCCCTCGATGTGCACGATGCGGCTGCCCGGCACGAACCAGGTCTCCCAACCCGCGCGTTTGGCGCGCAGGCAGATGTCGATGTCGTCGAAGTAGGTGTAGAGGCCCTCGTCGAGCAGGCCGATCTGGTCGAGCATCGTCTTGCGCAGGATCATGCACGCACCCGACACCCACTCGACCTGCGTGGCGGCCTGCGGCTTCGGGGGCACGCTCACCCAGCGCGCGAGCATCCGGGTGACGAGGCCCAGTCGGATCCCGCGCTCGAACTCGCTGGCGACGCCGAAGAAGCGGTACGGCGAGCCACAGGGTGCGCCCGCCGGGTCGAGCAGCAGGCTGCCGGCGACGCCCGCTCGCGGGTTCTGGTCCATCAGCTCCACGAGCGCCTCGAGCGCCCCGTCCTGCACGACCGTGTCGGCGTTGAGCAGCACCACGTACTCGGGCGCGTCGGCTGCCGCGAGCGCGGGCCGGAGGATCCAGTTGTTGCCGCCGCAGAAGCCGCGGTTGGGGTGGACCTCCGAGAGATCGACCCAGCTCTCCCAGTGGTTGGCGGCGATCGCCGCGCGCAGGCGCGGAAAGGCATCGCCGCCGGTGCCGTTCTCGAGGAGGGCGACCCGCGCACCGGGAACCCGCCCGATCCGGTCGGCGAGGGAGCGCAGGCACTCGATCGCGAGATCGGTGATCCGGTAGTTCAGGATGACGACGAGGAGTTTCATGGCGGGCGCGGGCCGCAGTAGGATTTCGGCAGAGGCAGATGCAAGGCGCAAGCTGCGATTCCGGGCTCGGTGCATCACAATGGCAGATGCACCAGGGCTGACGCCAGGAGCCAGTTCGTGAAGAAAGAGCTTTCCCAGGTTCCGGTGTTCGTGTTGTGCGGTGGGTTGGGCACGCGGCTGCGCGAGGAGACCGAGTTGCGTCCCAAGCCGATGGTGCCGATCGGCAACCGCCCGATCCTATGGCACATCCTGCGCTCGTACGCGCGGCACGGGTTCCGCAGGTTCGTGCTGTGCCTGGGCTACAAGGCCGAGGTCGTGAAGTCCTACTTCCTGAACTACGCGTCGTTGAACAGCGACTTCACGGTCGAGCTCATGACCGGCAACACCACGATCCACTCGATCGACCACGACCAGGACTGGGAGGTCACGCTGGCGGACACCGGCGAACTGACGATGACCGGCGCCCGCGTCGCGCGGGCGGCGAAGAAGTACCTCGGGGACGCGACGGACTTCGCGGTCACCTACGGGGACGGCCTGACCGACGCGCCGCTCGCCAGGGAGTTCCGCTTCCACCGCGAGCACGCCAAGCTCGGCACCGTGCTCGGCGTGAATCCGCCGTCCCGTTTCGGCGAGCTGCGGGTCGCCGGCGCCGACGTGCAGGCATTCAGCGAGAAGCCCGACTTCGCGGACAGCTGGATCAACGGCGGTTACTTCTTCTTCAAGCGCGGCTTCCTGCCGTACCTGAGCGAGACCGAGTCCTGCGTGCTCGAGCGCGAACCCCTGGTGCAGCTGGCCGCCGATGGCGGGCTCAGCATCTTCAAGCACCGCGGCTTCTGGGCCTGCATGGACACGCAGCGGGATCGCGAGCAGCTCGAGAAGCTGTGGGCCAGCGGCAAGGCGCCGTGGGCTGGCTAGCTCCCAGGAGTCTGCGTCACGGGAATCGCTCGCGTCGGAGCCGCGCCTTCTCGCTCGGCTTCTTCCGGGCGAAACTCTGCAAGTCATCCAAACTTGCTGCCGTTTCGCCCGATCGAACCCGAGCGACAACTCACAGCTCGGCCGCGGCGCCTCCCGTGACGCAGACTCCTAACCCGCCGGCAACCCCAGGTTCTGCGCGGCCGTCTGCGCGATCTCGCGGCCGATCGCGATCGACGCCGTCGCCGCCGGGGACGGCGCGTTCAGCACGTGCACCATCCGCTCGGCCTGCTGGATGCGGAAGTCGTCGACCAGGGCGCCGCTGCGTTCGAGGGCCTGGGCGCGCACGCCGGCCCCGCCCGGCTCCAGGTCCTCATAGCGCACGGCGGGCACCAGCCGTTGCAGCGCCAGCAGGAACGCGCGCTTGCTGAGCGAGCGGTGCATCTCCGCGAGGCCGCTGCGCCAGTACTTGCGCGCCATGCGCCAGAAGCCCGGGAACCCGAGCACGCCGCCGAGGTCGCGCAGGTTGATCTTGCGCCACGAGTAGCCGTGGCGGGCCAGCGCGAGCACGGCGTTGGGGCCGGCCTCGACGCCGCCGCCGACCATGCGCGTGAAGTGCACGCCGAGGAACGGGAACGCGGGGTCGGGCACCGGATAGATCAGGTTGCGCACGAGCGGCCACGCGGGCGCGGCGAGCCGGTAGTACTCGCCCCGGAACGGCACGATCCTGACCTCGGGCGCCACACCGCACATGGCGGCGACGCGGTCGGAGTGCAGGCCGCCCGCGTTCACGAGTCCGCGGCAGGCGATGTCACCCTCGGCGGTGTGCAGGATCAGGCCGTCGCTGCGCCGCGTGACGCCGTGCACGCGCGCGTGCGTGCGGATCGTGCCGCCGTGCTCGCGCACGACCTCGGCGTAGGCGGCCGTGACCCGGCGGTAGTCGACGATCCCGGTCTCGCGCACGTGCAGGCCGGCGATGCCCGCCACCTGCGGCTCGAGCTCCTTCAGCTCCTCCGGGCCGAGGCGACGCATGCCGGCGAGGCCGTTCGCCTCACCCCGCTGCTGCAGCACCGCGAGGGCGGGGAGTTCGCTCGCGCTGGTCGCGACCACTATCTTCGAGCAGCGCTCGTGCGGGATGCCGCGCTCGGCGCAGAAGCGGTAGAGGGCCTCGCGGCCCGCGGTGCAGAGCCGGGCCTTGAGCGACCCGGGCTTGTAGTAGAGGCCCGAGTGGATCACGCCGCTGTTGTTGCCCGTCTGGTGCGCGGCGAGCGTGGCCTCGGCCTCGACGACGACGACGCTCGCACGGTGGTGGGTGGCGAGCGCCATCGCGGTGGCCATGCCCACGGCGCCGCCGCCGATCACGGCCACTTCGGCCGGGCGTGCTCCGGCAGCGGTGGGGCCGGAGCCGCTCATGCCCTGGGCAAGGCCTGGTAGTAGCGGGCCATCTCGTCCCAGGCGGCGGCTTCGTTCCAGCCCAGGGCCGTGGCGTCGGGGATGTCGGTGTTGACGCGCACGCGGGGTTCCGGGAACGCGGTCTGGACCTTGAGCTCGACCGCGCACGCGCGCCCCAGGCGCGGCCGCATCGCCTCCGCCAGGCGCAACGTGAACGCCCCCTGGCTCTCGGCATAGCCGCTCGGGTTGGTGCGCACGAACCCCGCGGCCGGCAGGGTCGCGGCGAAGTGCGCGTACGCGCGCGCGAGCAGCGAGACATGGATGTTGTCGCGCACGTAGGCCGGGCTCGCGCAGGCAGGTGTGCCGCCGGCCAGCCAGTGCTCGAGCAGGTAGGCGGTGTAGCGGCGTTCCTCGTACGGTCCGAACGGGTTCGGCACGACGAACTTGCCGAGGCCGACGCCGGCCCGCTCGCACGCGAACTGGAACACCTGCGCGGTCAGGGCCTTCGACAGGCCGTACGGCGAGAAGTGCGGCAGGCCCTGCGAGCCCGAACCCTCGCCACCCTCGAACACGCTGCCGGTCAACAGCACGCGCGTGCCGCCGCCCGCGTGCAAGGCCCGCAGCACCGGCGTGAGGTTGCGCGTGTTCTTCTGCAGGGCGCTGGCCGCGTCGAAGTCCGGGCTCTTGTAGTCGGTCACCTCGGCGGCGTGGTGGGCGAGCAGGTCCCATCCGCCTCGGCGGAGCAGCTCGAGGAACCGATCGTCACCGAACTCGACGCCGAACTCGGGCCTGCACGCGGCCATCACGCGCGTGACGCGTGCGCGGCGCGGCTCCTCGAGGTAGGCCCCGAGTCCCTGCCGGAAGGTCGCGGTGATTTCGTGCCCGGCGCGGGCGAGCTCCTGCACGAACCAGGAACCCGTGAACGAACTCGCACCCGTGAACAGGATTCGCATCGGCAGTCAGCGTGGCTCAGGTTCCGAGATGCCAGCTCGCGTCGAAATCGCGCTGGTTGCGGTCCTTGTCCGAGAGCACGCTCGGGGCGAACGGCCACTGGATCGCGAAGCGGGGGTCGTTCCAGCGCACGCCGCGCTCGGCTTGCGGGGCGTAGGACTCGTCGACGAAGTAGAAGGCCTCGGTGGCGTCGGCCAGGGTCAGGAAGCCGTGGGCGAAGCCCTTCGGCACGTACATCATGCGCCGGTTCTCGGCCGTGAGCTCGGCGCCGAAACTCTTGCCGAAGGTCGCCGAGCCGGGCCGCAGGTCGAGGATCACGTCGAAGAGCGCGCCCTGGATGCAGCGGACCAGCTTGGTCTCGGCGCGCGGGGCGAGCTGGTAGTGCATGCCGCGCAGGGTGCCGCGCTCGGCGCTCAGCGAGTTGTTGACCTGCAGGAAGTGCGTGACCAGTCCATGGGCGGCGAACTCCTGCGCGCAGAACGCGCGGGCGAAGAAGCCGCGCTCGTCGCCGCGCTTCTCGAGGTCGATCAGATACGCGCCGGGAATCGGCGTCTGGGTGAAGATCATCGGGCTCCTTCCTCAGGCCAGCAGCTGCATGCGGTGTTTGAGCGTGCGCAGGCGGACGAACTGGTCGCCCTCGAAGTCCCGGCGCGCGAAACCGTGCTCGACCATCTTGCGGTGCAGTTCCTCCATCCCGCGCTCGAGGTTGTACTGCAGCTCGAACCCCGGCAGCAGCTCGTGCAGCAGGTCGAAGCGCACGCGGTAGTTGCGGGGGTCGGCACCGACCTCGCCCGTGTAGGTGATCTTCGCGTTCGGCACCAGACGCTGGACCTGGTTGCCGACGTCTCGCACCTGGTAGTTCTCGCGGTTGGCGCCGACGTTGACCGCACGGTTGTGCACGACCTCTCGCGGCGCCTGCGCGAACGCGGCGAACGCGCGCGCGATGTCGCGGCAGTGGATCAGCGGCCGCCAAGGCGTGCCATCGGACTGGATGCGGATCTCGCCGAACGCGAGCGCCGACCCGATCAGGTTGTTGACCACGAGGTCGATGCGCAGCATCGGCGAGTGGCCGTAGGCGGTCGCGTTGCGCAGGAACACCGGGGAGAAGGTCTCGTCGGCGAGCTGCGAGACCAGCAGTTCGGTCTCGATCTTCGACTGCGCGTAGGCGGTCAGGGGTTGCAGCGGATCGCTCTCGTCGAGATCCAGCTTGACGCCCTTGCCGTAGACCGAGCAACTGCCGGCGAAGAGGTAGCGCGGCACGCCGGCGCTCTTCGCGAGCTTCGCGAGGCGCACCGACGCATCGCGGTTGACGTCGAGCGTCAGCTTGGAGTCCAGCGCGCCCATCGGGTCGTTGGAGAGCGCCGCGAGGTGCATGACCGCGTCGCATCCCTGCAGGTCAGCGGCGGCGAGCTTGCGCACGTCCTGCGTGAGTTCGACGTCCGGCCGCACGACCGGCTCCCAGCCGCAGCCGTCGAAGAGGCCGAGGTCGCAACCGACCACCTTGTGGCCTTCCTGCTTGAGGACGTCGACCAGGTGACAACCGATGTAGCCGCGATGGCCGGTGACGAAGATCTTCATCGTGCGGAAGCTGGGTGAGCGAGAGCGGAGCCGTGGTCTTGGGCGGCTCGCAGGTCAGCATCGGACCGCAGAGGGTCGCGGCTCCAAGGAACCAGCCGATTTGGATGCTATCAGGTGGTTCCGGACGCCACGGCAGGAGATCTGCACGCGCGGTGGCATCGGCCGCATGCCGCCACGGCGGCTACCTCTCGGTGAGCTCGACCTTGTCGACCGTCCAGGCCTGCCCGGTCCGGGTCGCGCGCAGCCAGCCGCTGACTCCTTCGCGCGGCAGCGCGAAGCCGAGTTCGGCGCCGGTCCCGGTCAGGCGCAGCGCGTCGAGCCGCAGGTGCTGGGTGCCAGCGAGCAATTCCTGCGGCAGGCAGCGCAGGCGCTGTCCCGCGCGTTCTGCGGCCACGGGCACCGGCAGGGTCTCGCTCAGCGCGATCGCGAGCGGGCCGTGCGCAGGCGTCAGGTAGGCATCGAGCTCCTTCCTGGCTAGCAGCAGGTGCAGCAGGGCCTCGGTCGTAGGGTCGGCCGTGCGCGGTGGCAGCAGGAAGCTCGGGCCGAGTGCGTCGGCCGCGAGCTGCCAGGCGCCGGCGTGCTCGCGCAGGGCGAGCAGCACCGGCGCGCCGGGCCAGAACCACTCCGGGGTGAGTGCCGGATCGTCGCGCAGCACCAGCGGAGAGTTCCCGACGAGCAGGTGACCGAGCCGCACTTCGCGCGGCGGCACCTTGCCCTGCAGCACGCGTTCGATCCGGTAGGTGACCTCCTGGCGCACGACGACGATGCCGCACCAGACTCCCGGGCTCGGATGCACCTGCACGATCCGCGCGAGGACCAGCGCCTCGGGCGCGATCGCCGGCGGCGGTTCGAGCGGTGCTGCCGGCACGAGGTCGAGGGTGAACTCCTCCCAGGGCCGGCGGTCGAGCAGCTTGGGCTCGGGCTTGCGCCGCGCGCACTCCAGGCGCAGCGCCCGCGCGGCGCCGGGACGGAGCAGGGCCGCGGCGAGGTCGCCGAGCGCGCGGAACGGTTGTCCGTCGATCTTCAGCACCACCTGGCCCGGGGCGAGCGCCGCGAGGTCGGCCGGGGAGCCCTTCGCGACCACCGCGATCGCGAAGCCGTGTGGATCTTCGCTGCTGACCAGGTTGCGGCGCAGGATCGAGCTCGCGACCGCGAACTCCAGGCCGAGGCGGTCGCGGATCGTGGTCGCGGCGTCGGGCCTGGTCGTGGTCTGGGCCGCGAGGAGCGCGGGCAACAGCACGAACAGGCCGAGCGCGGGGAGGGGGGACCTGGACATCGGAACTGCTAGTTAAGCGGTGCGAGGGTACCGCCTACCAACCCGGGCAAAGAAGGTGAGCCCTACTTCGCCTGGATCGCCTTGGCGACCGTGGCCGCGAATTCCTTCCAGCTGTCCTGGTCCATCGGCGCTGCTTGCACGACCGCGAGCTTGCCGTCCTTGCCAATCACGAACAGGCAGGGCACCTGGCCGACGTTCCAGCGCAGCACGAGCTCGGTCTCCATGCCGCCGCCGTCGCAGACCTGCCGCCAGCTCCGCGCCCCGAGCGCCTGCCGCATCGCCTGCCGGTCGTGGTCCAGGGCCACGCCGAGGATTTCGAGACCGGCGCCCTTGTGCTGCTCGACGAGGGCTGCGAGCCGCTTGCCGAGCACCAACGACGGCGGATTCCAGCTGGCCCAGAACTCGAGGATCAGCACCTTGCCGGCATAGTCCGCAAGCTGGATGGTCTTGCCCTCGAGATCCAGCGCGGCGAGCGGTAGCGGGTCGCTGCCGGGTTTGAAGTCCTTGGCCCGCAGCCGGTCGGCTGCGATCTGGCCGAACCGCGACTTGGGCAGGCGCTTGACCAGGTCGTCGAGCGCCTGCCAGTAGGCCTCCTCTTCGACGTCCTCGCGATCCCGCGTGACCATCGCCTTGGCCCAGAGCACCTTGGCCTTCTGCTCGTCGTCTCCGGCGGCTGCGAGCGCGGCGGCGAACACCTTCTCGGCCCGCTCCTGCTCCTGCAGCAACGTGCAGAGGTCGCGCGCGACCGCGACCTGCAGCTCGAAATCGGTGGCCTTGGCGACTGCGGCATCGATCCAGGCCTGGCGCTGTTCGGTCAGTTGCAGCCGGCCGGCGAACATCGCGGCACGGGTCAGCACGTGTGGCGGAGCGTCCTTGGCGTCGAGCGCGAGCAGGGCCTGCTTGGCCTGCTCCGGTTCGCGCATCCCGAAGCAGAGGTCGACGAGGAACAGCCGGCCGTTGTAGCGGTCGAGGTCCTTCGCCTCCTTCTCCAGCCACTGCCCAACGGTCGCCGCCTGTTTCGCGAGCACCTCCTTCTGCTGCTCGAGCGAGAGCGGACCTTTCTGGCTGGCCTCGCGGCGCTCGCGTTGCAGATCCTGGCGCAGGGCTTCGAGCGTGCGTTGCGCGGTCGCAGTCAGGGTCGAGCAGAGCACGGCGGACACGAGCAGCAGCGGGTGGACGGGGTTCATGGCTTGCGGCAGCCTCTACGGCCGAGTCGGAGCCACTGCAAGCTGCGTTCCTGGCAACCGTGGCGCGGTTCCGGGATAGTCGTGCGGCGATGGGCGAACAGGTCCCGGTTCTCGAGCTGTCGCAGCTGCGCGTGGTGCGCGGCAGCTTCGCTGCGAGCGTGCCGGCGCTGACGCTCGCCCCGGGTGCGGCCGCAGCCCTGGTCGGCCCCTCCGGCTCGGGAAAGACCACGCTCCTGCAGGCGGCCTTCTGCCTGCACGACGCAGCCGCGGTGCAGCGCACAGGAGACACGCGGGTGCTGGGCCAGAGGGTCACGGACGTGGCCACGGCCAGACGCCTCCTGCGCGAACAGGTGCTGCTGCTGCCGCAGGACGCGAAGGCCGCGCTCGACCCGCTGTTGCGGATCGAGGCGCAACTCATGGCGCTGACCGCGGCGCCCGTGGCCGCGGTCCGCCACGCCCTCGCGACGCTGGGGATCGAGGCCTGTGCGCGCCGCTATCCGCACGCGATCTCGGGCGGCGAGGCGCAGCGGGCGCTGCTCGCGCTCGTGCAGTTGCGCCGGCCGCGCCTGCTCGTGCTCGACGAGCCGACCGCTTCGCTCGATCGGGCGCGCGCGGCCGAGATCATGGGGGCCCTGCGCTCGTGCATGCAGGAACACTGGCTCGCGATCCTGGTCGCGACGCACGACCGGGACCTCGTCACGGCCCTCTGCGCGCAGCCCTTCGTCGGCGACGACGGTTGCTTCGTGCCGGCAACACTCGCGACCGGGAGCCATGCCGGGCCCGTGGTCCCGGGGGCCGGCAGCGTCGTGCTGCGCTGCGAGCACGTGGCCTGCTCCCTCGGCGGGCAGGTGGTGCTGCGCGACGCCTCCCTGGAGTTGCGGACGGCGGAGATCACGGCGCTGCTGGGCCCTTCGGGCGCCGGCAAGACCACGCTCGCGCGGATCCTCGCCGGCCTGCAAGTCCCTGACGCCGGCGTCGTGCTGCGTCCTCCCGGACCCCGCGCCGTGCAGTTGCTGTTCCAGGAGGCCTACCAGTCGTTGACGCCGGGGCACACGATCGGGGGACTCGTGCGCGAGACTGCGGTGGCAGGCTTCGACGCCGCTGCGACTGCGGCCGAGCTCGGACTCGTGCCAGACCGCCTGGCACGCGCCCGCGACGGCCTCTCCGGCGGCGAACGGCGGCGCGCCGCACTGCTGCGCGCCCTGTCGGTGCGGCCGAGGGTGTTGATCCTCGACGAACCGACGAGTGGCCTCGATCCCGCGAGCGTGCGGGACCTGGTCGGGTTGCTCGGCGCGTTGCGCACCCGCGGCGACGTGGCGGTGTTGCTGATCACCCACGACGAGGCGCTGGCGCGCGCGCTGGCGGCGCGCGTCGTGCGGCTCCACGAAGGTCGAACATGCTCCTGACAGCGTTGTGCCTCTGCGCGTTCCAGGACCCGGCCTCGCGGCCGGATTCCATCCCTTCGCTCGGCTACGTCCAGCTGGCCAACGGCTTCGCCCACAAGGTGCTCGCGCTGCCCTCGGCCAAGGAGGTGGCGGTGGTGCTGGCGGTCGGCTGCGGCTACGAGCACGACCCCGAGCGGGCGACCGGCCTGGCCCGCGCGCTCGCGACCATGCTCCGCCTGCAGGAGACCGGCGACGACCGGCTGCAGGTCCGCACCGTCGGCCGCGCGACCCTGCTCGGGGGCGTGTTCGCGCCCGAGCGGCTGCCCGAGAAGCTCGCGCGCTTCGCTACGCTGCTCACGGGCCGGCTCCCGGCCGCGGAGGAGGCGGCCGTGGTCGCGATCGCGCGCGCCCGCCTCGAAGCCGACGACGACACCGAGATCGTCCCGGGTCCGGTGCTCGAGATGCGCGCGCGCCGGGTGCTGCTCGCCGGCACGCCCGGCGGCCGGCAGGTGCTCGGCGTCCCGGCGCAGATGAACTTCACGCCCGAGCAGCTCGCGGCCCGCTTCGCGGCGGCCTGGCGCCCCGACAACGCGCATCTGGTCGTGCTCGGCGCGGTCGACGAGGGCCGCGTGCGCGAGGCGATCGCCAAGCACTTCGGCCCGCTGGAACGTGGTGGCGCGCCGCCGGCGCGGTGCGTGCACGACCCACTGCCGCCGCCGCCGGAAGAAGCGCCGCTCGCGCGCCTCGACGCGCCCTTCGTGAGCGCCGGTCTCGTCGGCCCGCGCTGTGGCGAACCGGACTGGCTGCCGTTCCTGATCGCCGCCGAGGTGCTGCGTGTGCGTGCCCTGCAGGCGTTCCGCGAACCGCGTGGCGGCGAGCTGCAGGCCCGCTTCGCGCCGCTCGCGTTCGACTACTGGGACGGGGGGACCCTGGTGCTCGTGAACCGGCGCGGCCGCAACGGCGATGCGGCCGCCGAGCCCCGCAGCGAGATCCGGGCCCTGCTCGCGCGCTTCCACGGCGAAGGGCCGCGGCCCGAGGAACTGGCCCAGGCGACGCTCTCGGTCGCCCGTGCGCTCTGGTTGCCGCCGTACGGGGACGCCGAGCCCTTGCTGGCCAAGGAGCCGCGCCTGCTGCTCGGCCGTGCGGTCACGCTCGCGATGGCAAGGGTCGAAGGCTGGCCGGCCGACACCAACCATCTCACGGGGCGGATCCGCGCGCCCGAGGTCATGGACGTGATCGCCCGCCGGTTCCAGCCCGCCGCGTGGCGCTGGTTCGTGCTGCTGCCGCAGTGACGCGCCGCCGCGTCCTTGGTGAAGACCGGATGGCCGGATTGCCGATCCATGCCTGCGCAGAGACGGACATGGGCTTCATCAACCTCGCCGAGAAAACGATCAGCGCCAAGCTCGTCTACTACGGAGTGGGCATGGGCGGCAAGACGACCAGCCTGCAGGCCGTGCACAAGATCATGTGCCCGCGCAACGAGGTGCAGCTGGTCTCGATCAACACCGAGGAGGACTCGACGCTGCTCTTCGACTTCCTGCCGATCAACCTCGGCCAGGTCGAGGGGTTCAAGATCCGGATCCAGGGGTTCACGGTGCCCGGTCAGCCCAAGTACAAGCTGATGCGCAAGTACGTGCTCTCGGGCGCCGATGCGGTGGTGTTCGTCGTCGACAGC
>CAZSKV010000057.1:0-7159 GCA_964607495.1 uncultured candidatus Brocadiaceae bacterium | reverse complement strand
GCACCGATTGCGACGACACCGAGCGGCAGCGCGGCCAGCAGCGATTCGCGTTCGCCGAGCGCCTTCTCGAGACTGGCATTGGTCGTGGCCAGCTCGAGGTCGACGGCCTCGGCCCGCGCCGCCAGGGCTGCATAGCTGCTCTCGAGACGCTGCGCCGCCGCGACGAACGCCGCGAACCCGCGGTCGAGATCCTCCTGGCTCGCGACGGGCTGCGTGCTCACCGGCCGCCTCCGTCGTGGTTCTTGCGCCAGTCGATCGATTCCAGCGACCGGGGCAACTTCCACTGGCCGTGGCTCGACATCCAGTCCATCTGCTTCTGCGCGGCGCGCGCCGCGAGAGCCCAGGGTCCTGGCACCTTGCCGGTCGGGAGATCGGCGGTGTCCCGCGCCTCGATCTTCTTGTAGAGATCGTCGGCCTGCGCGAACTCGCCGAGCTTCTCGTAGGACTGCGCGAGGTAGAAGAGATCGACGAACTCGGCGTCCGCACCCGCGGCCGCCGCACTCAGTTCCTCGACAGCAGCCCGGTAGCGTCCGGCACGGAACAGGATGCGACCGACCGAGCGGCGGTCCGTGGACCCCTGGATCAGCAGCGGCTGGCCGGGTGGCGGGGGCTTCGGCCGCTTCTGCTTGGGCCGGGAGTCGGTGGGCTGCGCCGGCGGCGGCTCCTGCACGGCGCCGGAGACAGGCTTGTGGTCCTCCCGCGGCCGCGGCGTTCCGCTCACCGGCTCGGCCGGAGGGTCTGCAGGCCTGCGCTTGCGTTCGGCCAGCTTCGCTTCCAGCTCCTGCAGGCGCACGCCCAGGGTCGCGAGCTTGTCCTCCTCGTCGCGCAGCGTGCGCTCGCCGACACCGGTGGTCAGCGCGCGCTCGGCCTCACCGAGCGAAAAGTGCGCCGTCGTCTCGGCGCTCAGGCCGAGGTCGTGGCGGATGCGCAGCTCGAGCAGGCGCTCGGCGTCGCTCGCCGTGCGCTGCAGCTCGTGCTTCATGCGGGCGAGTTCCTCACGCAGTTCCGGGAGCTCCTTCGCCTCCTTGACCTGGGCCGCCGCGGCCAGCGCGAGTGCTCCGACCGCCAGGATCGTCCTCATCGCAGGATCCCCCGGTAGGCATCGGCCGCACGCTCGACGTCGTGCAGTTCCTCGTAGGCACGGCCGACGAGCTCGGCGAGCCCGCGCTTGAGCTCGTCGTCCTCCATCTGCTTCGCGATCTCGATCGCGAACTGGGGAAAGCCCTGCATGGTCCCAGCGGTCTGCGCCTGCCGGAACAGGGCCCTGGCCTTCCGGAGCCGCGCCTGGTCGCCGAAGCGGCCCTTGTGCCCGGCGAGCAGCTCGGCTGCCTGCACGGCCTTCTGGAAACGGCCGACCTCGATCAGCTTGTCGGCCAGGAACAGGATCTGGTCGGGCACCTGCTCGGGCGCACGCCGCACCTCGATCTCGAGTTCCTCGAAGGCCTTGTCGCGGTCGCCGAGCGCGAGTGCCGTGTTCGCCTCGAGGAAGCGGGCCTCACTGCGCCACGCGGCCTCGAGCCCGATCGCCAGGTGCTTCGCCTCGATCGCGGCGGCGCGTGCCTCGAGGAAGCGGCCGAGCGCCAGGTACGACCGTCCGAGCATGATGAAGGCGATGCCGCGCCGGGGATCCGCGCTGCTGAGCCCGAGGAACCACTCGAGCGCCTCCATCGCCTCGTCGTACTTGCCGACACCCTCGGCGGCGTAGCCGCGCAGGAACCAGTAGTCGACGAGCTGTCGCTCGCTCATGCTGCGCCAGTCGTGGACCGCCCACAGCGCCTGCATCTTCTCGAGCGCGCGGCTCGGCATCGCGCGCTGGCGGTGCGCCTCGCCGATCAGCAGATGCAGATCGATGATCGCCGGTGAGTCGGCGAGCGGCAGCAGGCTGCTCTCGAGGATGCGCACGCACTCGTCGGAGCGTTGCTTCTTGAGCAGGACCTTGCCGAGCAGGACCGTGGCCGCAGCGGTCTCGGCCTCGCGCGGATTCCGCTTGCCGAGCTCCTTCGCCCAGGTCTCGGCCTGGTCGAGCTGGCCGAGTTCGAACAGGCATTCGGCGAGCTTCAGCAAGGCGGCGGGCACGAAGGGATGCGTGCGGTCCTCCTCGTAGACGCTCTGGAACACCTTGGCCGCGCCCTCGAGGTCGTTGCGGGCGAGCAGCAGCTGTCCGAGACGCATGCGCGTCTGCATGCCTTCCTGCTGCACGACGGGCTCGGGCTGCAGCTCATCGGCGAGCAGCGTCCGGTACCAGTGGATCGCCCAGTTGCGCAGCCGGTCACGGCCGGACGGCGTGTCGGCGCTCGCGGGCTTCAGCACGTGCAGGACCGTCGCGGTGCCGCGCTCCGTGTCGGCACGATCGTCGAATGCGACGTCGGCGCCACCCGCGGCCGCGATCAGGTGCGCGATCGTGCGCGGATTCTGCTCCGTGAACGCGAGGTCGACCGCGACCCGCGCAAGGTCCTCCTCGAGCTGCCTGGTCTCGAACTCGATCCGCCAGGCGAGCGTGCGCGCGAGCTCGCGCAACGCCGAGTCCGCGGCGATGCCGTTCTTGTCCGCGGCCACGACCGCAGGCTCACGCCCCTGGTCCAGGCGGAACAGCGGCTGCTGTCCTTGCTGCAGCGCCAGCAGGCAGCCGATCCCGAGCAGGAGGCTCATCGCCTGGTCGCCGGATCCCTGCCGGCGCCGGATTCGGTCGCCTTCTGTTCACCGCGCTCCGCCTCGAGGCGATAGGAGTCGCCGAGCTTCAGGTAGGCCTCGGCCACGTGCTTGCGCAGTGCCGCCGGCAGCGTCTTCTGCAGCAGCAGGAAGCGCGCATAGT
This sequence comes from uncultured candidatus Brocadiaceae bacterium, assembly GCA_964607495.1. GTDB lineage: Bacteria > Planctomycetota > UBA1135 > UBA1135 > UBA2386 > CAZSKV01. The sequence goes on along the minus strand of CAZSKV010000057.1, from coordinate 4,347 downwards.
TGCGCCGCATCTCCTCGCCGTTGCCGTTCTTCTCGGCCAGCGCCGCCCCCTGCAGCAGGTCCTCGGGCAGGAACGAGCGCTCCATCAGCTGGGCGGCCTTGGCCAGCATCTGCCGCGACTCCTCGATCCGGCCCTCGCGTTGCAGGTAGTACTGGAGCTGCAGGTACACGCCGCGCCGGGCGTAGTCCGGCAGGTTCGGATTGCGGCGCAGGTACTCCTCGATCGCGAGGATCGCCGCGCCGTACTGGCCTTCGTTCGCGCGCATCAGCGCGTGCTCGTAGAGCTGACGGTCGGGAAAGCGCGGCGACTCCGGCGCTTGCGTGGACACCTGCGGTGCATCCGGCGGCTGCGGCGCGGGCTTCGGCGTCCCCGGAAGCACGAGGACCAGGCCCATCAGCACGAGGTTGACAGCCAGCAGGGCGCGCAGCGCCCAGATCCGGTACGGCCGCGCCGGGCTGCGGCGGGGCGCCGGCTGCGTGCCGTGGGCAGCCGTGAATTCGGCGATCGCCTGCTGACCCTGGGCGAGTGCAGCTTCGGCCGCGGCAATGGCCTTCTGTTCGAGGTCGCTGGCTCGGGCGGGACCTGCGCCCGGCGTCATCAGCAACTCGAGCGGATCGCTCGTGTCCGTCGTCGGCTTCGCCAACTCAGAATCACCGGGTCTCGTTTCCGTGCTCAAGGCTCAGCTCCACAACATCGCCAGGACTTCCGGCAGCCTGGGGGCTGCCTGGGTTCTTTTCGGCATGTCATCGACCTTTCCCGAAATCTCCAGCCAGAGGCGGAAGGCCGACGGCACGTTCACGAAGTGCACTTCGCCGCGGGGCCGGCGGCGCGCGGCCACAACCGCCGCGACGAACTCCTGCAGCCGTTCACGGCCGCAACCGTGCAGGTCGACGGCGAATCGCTCGCCGGCCGGCGGCCAGGGCTCGCCGAGGCCGAGCACCTGCTCGACGCCGAGCGGCCGGGCGTCGCGGCACAGGCGCAGCTCGAAGCGGGGACCATCCGGGCCGGACAGGACCCGCAGATCGCCGCCGATCCGTTCGAGGTCGGGCAGGCTGCCATCGCCGCGCGGGAGCGGCGCCTCGACCACGACGAACGCGCCGTCGTCGCTGATCCTGGTCTCCCTGGGCGCGCCGGCGAGCGCCAGCGCGAGCTCGATCCGGTCGGCGGTGTCCGCAGGCAGTTCCCGCCGGATCGCGGTGTGGTCGGGCACGGTCGCCGGCCTGCGTGCAGCCACGAAGGCCTCGATCGTGCCGAGCAGGTCCTGCGGCATCACGGGCTTGCGCAGCACCGTGACCTGCTCGCCGAGGTCCTGCACTTCCTCCGGGAAGCCGCTGACGACGATCGACGGGCAGCCGCTCGCAACGACGAGGGCATCCCCGAGTCCGTCGCCGATCCGCCAGTCGGTGATCAGCAGGTCGAACTCGCTGTCGCGCAAGTGCGTGAGCCCGCGTTCGCAGGTGTCCGCCGTGGTCACGCGGTGCCCTTTCAGGCGCAGGAACGACGCCAGGCCTTCGCGGATGCCCGCCTCGTCCTCGACCAGCAGGATGTTCATGACGGCAGCGTCAACCGGAACAGCGCGCCCTTGGTCGTCGGCACGAGTCCGATCTCGCCGCCGTGCGCGCGCACGATCTCGCGCACGAGCCACAGGCCGAGACCATTGCTGCCACGTCCCGACACGAGCGGCTCGAAGATCGAGTCGCGGAGCCTCTCGGGCACACCCGGTCCGTCGTCGGCGACGTGCAGGACCGCGGCGCCGTCCTCGTGGGCGAGCCAGACCTCGACCTGCGCGGCGCCGTTCGCCAAGGCGTTGTCGACGAGGTTCTCGAGCACCCGCTCGAGCAGGGCGCGGTCGCCGAGGACCTGGAGGCGTTCGCTCTCGGCCGCAACCGTGACCCGGCCGGCCACGCGGCGGGCGGCGACGCCCTGCGCGAGTTCGTGCAGGTCGAGCTCGGCGCGGGCCGGCTTGCCGGCGCGCGCGAACTCGAGACAGCGCTCGAGCAACGTCGACAGGCGCCCGAGGTCGCGTTGCGCCATCTCGAGGTAGGCGGCGCGCGGGTCGGCCGCATCCGTCAGCTCGCGGACCACGGCCAGGCTCGTCATGGCGGCGGCCAGCGGGTTGCGCAACTCGTGGCCGAGCAGGGCCACGAGCTGATGCTCGCGGGACAGCGTGCGGGTCACGACGCGGCGACCTTCGACCGGCCCGGTCGTTCACCGAGGTTGTAGAGGCGGATCTTGTTGTAGAGCGTCGTCCGGTTGATGCCGAGCAGCGCGGCGGCCTTGCTGATGTTCCAGCCGGTCTCGTCGAGGACCTTCGCGACCAGTTGCCCCTCGACGTTCTTGATCGAACGATCCTGGGTGTTGATCACGATGGCGCTCGGCGTGATCACGTCTGCGCCGTAGGTGTTCGAGAAGTTCGGCAGGTGGCACTCGTCGATCATTCCCGACGGGCAGACGATCGCGGCGTGCTCGATCGCGTTCTTGAGCTCGCGGACGTTGCCGGGCCAGCTGTACTCGCAGAGCGTCTCCATCGCCTCCTCGGTGAATCCGGTCAGGCTCTTGCCCATCTGGCGGCCGAAGAGATCCAGGAAGAAGTGCGAGAGGAGCGGGATGTCCTCCGAACGGGCCGCGAGGCCTGGCACGTCGACCGTCATCACGTTCAGGCGGTAGAACAGGTCCTCGCGGAACGTGCCGCGCTCGATCTCCTTGCGCAGGTCGCGGTTCGTGCTGGCGATGATCCGCACGTCGGCGATCAGGTCCTGGACGCCACCGACCCGGCGGAAGCTCCGCTCCTGCAGCACGCGCAGCAGCTTCGCCTGCAGCGTCTTCGCCATTTCGCCGATCTCGTCGAGGAAGAGCGTGCCTCCGGCCGCGACCGCGAACAGGCCCTGCTTCCCTTCCCGGACCGCGCCCGTGAACGCTCCCGGTTCGTAACCGAAGAGTTCGGCCTCGAGCAGGCTCTCGGTCAAGGCGGCGCAGTTGATCGCGACGAACGGCCCGTGCCGCCGTGAGCTGCGCTCGTGGATGCAGCGCGCGACGAGTTCCTTGCCGGCGCCCGATGGGCCGCTGATCAGCACCGTCGTGTCCGGGGCGTGCGACACCTGGTCGATCCGGGTCTGCACGTCCCTGACCCGCGGCGACAGGCCGACGAGCTCGGTGGAGGTCAATTCCCGCACGCGATCCTGCAGCCAGGTCAACTCGTTCTTGAGCTGGCGGGTCTCCAGGCAGCGCCGGACCGTCGCGAGGATGCGGTCGTGGGTGAACGGCTTCTCGATCACGTCGCAGGCCCCCTTCCGCATCGCCTCGACCGTGTTCGCGACCGTGCCATAGCCGGTCAGCACGACCACATCGGCCGGCGGGGTGCCGATCCGCATCTGCGAGAGCATCGTCAGGCCGTCCTGGCCCGGCAGGTGCAGGTCGAGGAACACGACGTCCATCGCCTTCTGCTGCAACCGGCGGATGCCGTCCTCGGCGGTGGCTGCGGTCTCGACCGCCACGCCTTCGGCCTGCAACAACGCGCGCAGGCCCTCACGAATGCCCTCCTCGTCGTCGATGACCAGGATGCGGGGAAGCCCGGAGAAGCTCAGGTTTTTCATTTGCCGACCTCGTTGTCTCTTTTCGCTGCGGTCCCGCTCTGATCACGGGGCGAGCGTCGACCGCCTTGCCAAGGGCTCTTTCGGCAGGACGGCGTGTGCAGCTTTTGGCCAGCGTCAGAAAATCCGTGTACAGCTCCCGGCCGCTCGCGGTGTCGGCTCAAGCAGCAACGCGCCGTTCCGACCATCGTGGAGAACAACTCCACACACATCCAGGAGGGCAACAGGGATCATGGGATTGAGAGTCAACACGAACGTCGCGTCGATCAACGCACAGCGCAACCTCTCGAGCGTCAACGAGTCGCTGGCGAACAACTTCCGCCGGCTCGCAACCGGCCTCCGCATCGCCACGGCCGCCGATGATGCTGCCGGCCTCGCGATCAGCGAGCGCCTGCGCGCCCAGGTCCGGTCGCTCGAGCAGGCCAAGCGCAACTCGTTGGACGGCGTGTCGTTGGCCCAGACCGCGGAAGGCTCGCTGAACGAGGTCAACTCGATCCTGATCCGCCTGCGCGAGCTCGCGGTCCAGGCCGCCAACGGCTCGGTCTCCGACGCCGACAAGGCGACGCTGAACAGCGAGTTCGGCACGCTCGTGACCGAGATCGACCGCATCGGTCGCGCGACCGCCTTCAACGGCATCCACCTGCTGGACGGCTCCGCGAGCACGCTCAGCTTCCAGGTCGGCCTCGGCACGAGCACCTCGATCGACCAGATCTCGATCTCGCTGACCCCGGCCCTGTCGACCAGCCTGTCCCTGAAC
>CAZSKV010000056.1:0-2224 GCA_964607495.1 uncultured candidatus Brocadiaceae bacterium | reverse complement strand
GACCTCGACGCCGACGGCAAACAGGACCTGATCATCGGCCAGCCGGGATCGGTCAGCATGGGCAGCCCGGTCGGCCAGGCGGTCTGGGCGATGTCACTGCAGAAACTGCCACTCTCCACGCCGACCGGACACACGGTCTCGCTCAAGAACGGCGGGCTCGTGACCTACGTGCTCGATGCCGGACCGACGAAGGCCGGCCAGACCTACCTGCTGACCGGTTCGATGAGCGGCTGGAAGCCGGGCTTCCCGCTCTGGGGCCACCAGATCCCGCTGAACATCGACATGTACTTCACGACCGTCACCGGCAACGTGAACTCGCCGATCCTGCCGAACTCGTTCGGCACGCTCGACGCCAGTGGCCGCGCGAGCTGCACCTTCCAGGTGATCCCCGGCCTGCCGGCGCAGTTCATCGGCACCGTGATCGATCACGCGGCGATCGTCGTGTGCCCGAACTTCGCGTGCATGCACCTCGCGACCAACGCCCGGCCGGTGACGCTCGTGGACTGAGCCCGCGCGGCGGGCGATCCGGGTCCAGAACGCAGGTGGCGCGAACCGGAGGGCCGGCTCCTAGAATCCGCGCCCCTCGTGACCGCCCCCGACCAGACATCCGCCGCCGGCCTCGAGCAGTGGCGCAAGGCCGCCGCGAAAGAGGCCCAGGGTGACCTGTCGCGGCTCGTCTGGCGCCCCGACACCGGCGTCGAGATCCAAGCCCTGTGCACGCGGGCCGACCTGCACGGCCTCGCCCACGAAGGCGAACTGCCGGGTTGTGCCCCCTACGTGCGCGGCAGCGAGGCGCTGCAGGCCCCGTTCGCGTTGCCGCTCGTCGTCCCGGAGCCACGCGACCTCGCGACGATCCCGGCCGAAGTGTCGCTCGCGCGTTCGTTCCTGCACCTGGGTGCCGCGTTCGCGACGCCGCGGGCACTCGAAGCGCTGCGCGCGCACTGCGCACAGCGTGGGATCGCGGCCCGCGAGCTGCGCGCGACGCTGACCAGCAATCCCGGTGCGCAAGCCGACCAGGCGACGGCCTGGGCGCACGCTGCCGAGCTGCTGCGCTACGCCGCCCACCATCTGCCCTTCGTGCGCACGATCTGCATCCCGAGCCGCGACTGGCAGCACCGTGGCGCCGGGCCGGTCAGCGAGAGTGCCTGCACGCTCGTGGCCGGCATCGACGTGCTGCGCCACCTCGAACCGCTCGGCATCGCGCCGGAGCTCGCGGCACGGCACGTCGCGTTCCGCTTCGCGGTGCGCACCGAGGTTCCGGTCGAGATCGCGCGCCTGCGGATCGTGCGCGGCCTCTGGGCGAAGATCGTCCGCGCATTCGGCGTCGTGCACCAGGACGCGTTGCGGATGCACCTCGAGGCCGAGACCTCGCCGGTCACCTGCACGCGCCAGGACCCGCACACGAACCTCGTGCGCAGCACGTTGCAGGCCTTCGCCGCGGCCGCGGCCGGCTGCGAGACGCTCAGCGTGCTGCCCTTCGATGCGCGCACGCACCGTTGGCACGAGCTCTCGGCTCGGCTCGCGCGCAACCAGCAGCGCATCCTCGAGTACGAGGCCTGCCTGCGCCGCACGGCCGATCCCTTCGGCGGCAGCTATGCGATCGAGACGCTGAGCGACCGGCTCGGCCGCGCGATCTGGGGGCGGCTGCAGCAGATCGAGCGCGAAGGTGGTCTCGCCAAACTCGACCTCGCGCCCGAGCTCGCGGCGCGGCAGGCCCGCCTCGCGAGCGGCGAGGAGACCCTGATCGGCACGACCAGGCAGCGCGCGCCGGATCCGGCCGCGCTGCCGCCGCTCCCGGAAGGACCCTGGCATGCGAGCGACGCCGCGGATCGCGCGCTGGAGGCCGGCCGATGACCCCCGACTTCACGCAGATCGCCTACGGCTTCTCCGAGTTCCCGCGCGCGCGCCCGCACGAATGGCAGCACCGCGCCGGACGCGCGAGCCCGACCGCGACCGCCGAGGGCATCGAGATCGCACCGGTGCACCGGCCGTTCGCCCATCCCGAGGACCTGCCCGGCCAGGCGCCGTTCACGCGCGGCCCGTACGCGACGATGTACGCGGTGCGGCCGTGGACCGTGCGCCAGTACGCCGGCTTCTCGACCGCCGAGGCGAGCAACGCGTTCTACCGGCGCAACCTCGCCGCCGGTCAGCAGGGGCTCTCGGTCGCGTTCGACCTGCCGACGCATCGCGGCTACGACAGCGACCATCCGCGGGTCGTCGGCGA
>CAZSKV010000055.1:0-4346 GCA_964607495.1 uncultured candidatus Brocadiaceae bacterium | reverse complement strand
CTCGGCGAGGACGACCGCGAGCATGACCGTGCGGGCCGGGAAATTGCCGGCCTCGCGGCCATCGCGGCGCAGCTGCAGCTTCTGCAGGTTCGGCCGGGCCGTGCCGCGCTGCGCGGCGTCGGTGTACTGGAAGCGACCCTGGGCATAGGCGAAAGGGCTCACGTGCACGACCGCGGCGTTGCCTTCCTTCGCCGCCAGGCCGGCCGGCACGCTGAAGGCCTGCTGCCCGCTCAGGGTGCCGGCGATCATGGCTGCGAGACCGAACGCTCTCATGGGTAGGTGAACCGGGCCACAGGATACCCCAGGGCCGTGCGCGTCCCGAACGGAGCCGCGGTACTGGTGGTCGCGAACAGCACCGAGACCGGGTACGCGACGTGCTCGACGACCCCGAGGCGAACCGCGTCGGAGAGGGCGAGCGGGAGCGGCGCCTGCAGGTAGTCGAGTGCCACGAACTGCGCATGGGCGACGAGCGGTGCCGTGAACGGAAACGTCACCTTGAACTGGCTCGCCGCCGAGGCGATCGCACCGCTGAAATCGGTCGCGCAGGGGAGGGCGATCTCGCCACTCGTGCGCAGCGGCGCACAGAGAGGACCTTGCAGGTTCGGGTCCGAGCCGCCCAGGAGCAGCACGGCCGGAACCGCGGTCGGCCCGCGCTGCGCGTGCAGGCCGAGCGTGACCAGGCCCGCCGCGTCAGCGCGCGGCTCGCTGGCGAAGATGTCGAAGCGGCCGTTCAGCGTCTGGCAACCCGAGCCGCCGGCATAGACGAACCATCCGAGTCCGGGCGTCTGACTCTGCACGGCATCGAGCGAGTAGCCGTCGAGGAAGTTCGGGTTGAAGTCGATCTGCAGCTCCCAGAGCAGGTCGTTGAGCCCCGGATAGTTCCAGGGCTGGTCGAAGGGCAGCGCGACCGTCCACGGCGCGGGGCCACCGGGCGGGGCCGCACTGTGATCCGGGAGGTTCGTGACCTTCGGCGTGAACACGGTCGTGGCCGGCCCGAGGTAGTTGCCCGCGAAGGCCGGACCCAGGGCCTGCGCGTTGCACTCGGCCAGGACCAGCGCGAGCTGCGGGGACCGTCCGGGGCACACGCAGGCGGCCTGGCCATCGCGGCGCAGCTCGAGCTTGGAGATGCCGGCGCGTGCGGTCCCGCGCTGGCCACCGTCGCTGAACTGGTAGCGGCCGACCGCCTGCGCCAGGGGACTCGTCACGACGGTCTGGCTGGGTGCTTCCTTGGTGTCGAGCTGCTGCGGTGACGTGAAGTGCCGACCCTGGGCGCGCACGGCCGCCGCAGAGGCGAGCAGCAGCAGGGCCAGCAGCGGGACGTTCATCGCGGGACGGAGCATAGCTGCCAGCCGCAACCGTGCGGGCGGCCGCTGGCATCGCGCCAATGCGCAGGGATCGCGTCAGTAGCTCAGGCGCAGGACCGGCACGTAGAGCCCCCCACGCGTGCCGCTGACCGCGGTTGCACTCGACCAGTCGTAGAGGTGCGAGACCTCGATCCCCGGCGTGAACGGGACGATCGTGCTGCGCACCGCGTCCGAGAGCGCGATCGGCAGGCCGGACTGCGTCGGGTCCAGGGCCGCGAACTGCGTGTAGAGCGTCATGGGACCGGGGAACGGGAACTGCAACGTGATCGGCGCCATGGCCGAGCCGAAGTTGCCGGCCGCGTCGCTGGTGAGCGGGAGCGTGATCTCGGCGCTCGTGCGCAGCGGCGCGCAGAGCAGGCCGCGCAGGTCCGGGTCCTTGAGCCCGAGCGCGAGGACACCGGCGGCCGAGCCCGGGGCGCGCACGCCGTAGGTCTGGAACGTGACGGCATACGTCACGGCGGTCACTGGCGTGCGTCCGAAGATCCAGAACTTGCCGTTCGGCGTCATGCAGCTGCCCAGGGTGTCGATGTACTGGAAGCTCCCGGCGCCGCCCGGTGTCGCGTCGACCGCATCCAGCGAGTAGCCGTGGACAGCGTTGCTGTTGCTGTCGAGCTGGAACTCGACCAGCAGGTCGTCGTTGCCCGAGAACGAGAACTGGGTGTCGAACGGGATCGCGAGCGTCCACGGCGCTGGCGGCGCGGCCGGCGGCGTCGTGTGGTCCGGCAGGTTCACGAGCTTGCGCGCGAACACGACCGTGGGTGTGCCCTTGTAGTTGTTCGCGAACACGTTGGTCTGCGCGCGCAGGTCGGCATGGCTCAGCAGCACGGCCACATAGGCCGTGCGCGCCGGACAGGTCGCGAGGGCGGTGCCGTCGCGCCTGGCCTCGAGCTTCGCGAGGTTCGGGCGCGGGGTGCCCGACAGGCCGCCGTAGACGTACTGGTGCCGCGCGACGGCGTTGGCGAACGGCAGGGTGTACTGGACCGCGCTCTCCCCCTCCTGGTTCGCGTGACCCGGCGGGGCGGTGAAGGTCTGGGTCTGGGCGGTCAGCGCCGCGCAGGCAGCGAGGAGACCGCAGATCGTGCTGGCGTGGCGCATGGGGGACCGGAGGCGACTGCGCCGGATCCTACCATCACCCCCGAGCGAGGAGACCGCAGCTGCTGGGGACGCGCTGGGTTCGTGACCTGCTTGCGACATCGGGGACCGAAACCTGCGCGCACAATGTGCCTCCATAGCGTGACCGCGGCGCATGCGCCGCTGCCACGACGGAATGATGCCGATGCCATACCGATTGCTCTGCCTGGTCCTGCTCCTTGCCACCTCCGGGTTCCGTGCACAACAGCTCCCACCGGTGCCCGTGCCGCCCGAGAACCCGATCACGCCGGCCAAGGCCGTGCTCGGCAAGATCCTGTTCTGGGACGAGCAGCTCTCTGCGAACGGCCGCGTCGCGTGCGCGACCTGCCACACGTCCGTCGCCGGTGGCAGCGACACCCGCTTCGCCCGGCACCCGGGCCGCGACAACGTGTTCAACACGCCGGACGACATCGACGGCTCGCCCGGTCTGCCGCGGGCGGATGCCAACAACCACTACAGCCGCGATCCGCTCTTCGGGTTCGCCGAGCAGGTCACGAACCGCTCGGCGCCGACCGCGATCGGCGCCGCGTACTTCCGGGAGCTGTTCTGGGACGGGCGCGCCGGCGCGACCTTTCGCGATCCGGTGAGCAACCAGGTCGTGATCGCCAACGGCGGCGCGCTCGAGAACCAGGTGCTGGGGCCGCTGTTGAGTCCGGCCGAGATGGCGCACGACAGCCGGACCTGGGCACAGATCACCACCAAGGTCACGCAGGTGCGGCCGTTGGCTCTCGCCGCCAGTCTGCCGGCGGATCTGAGCGCAGCGCTGGCCGTGAACCCGACCTACCCCGCGCTCTTCGCCGCCGCATTCGGCGACCCGGCAGTCACGCCGACGCGCATCGCACTCGCGATCGCGACCCACGAGCGCACGCTCGTCCCGAACCAGACTCCCTGGGACCGGTTCGTCGCCGGCGAGACCACCGCCCTGACGCCGAACCAGCTGGCCGGACAGGCCCTCTTCGCCGGACGCGCGCGCTGCGCGCAGTGTCACCAGCCGCCGCTCTTCTCCGACCAGAGCTACCGGTTCATCGGCGTGCGGCAGGCGAACGAGGATCCCGGCCGGCAGCTGGTGACCAGCAACCCCACCGATGCCGGGCGCATGAAGGTGCCGACGCTGCGCAACGCGGCGCTCAAGCGCCGTTTCATGCATCCGGGCCAGTTCACGTCACTCGCGCAGCTGGTCGGCTTCTACAACACTCCCCCGCCGCCGCTGCCCGGCCGGGATCCGCTGATCGGGCCGCTGAACCTGAATCCGACCGAGCGCGCGCAGCTCGTCGACTTCCTGCAGGCGCTCGTCGATCCGCGAGTCGTCGCCGGCACCGGGCCGTTCTCGCGGCCGACGCTGTTCAGCGAGACGGACCCGCTGCGCGCAAACCAGTACGGTGCGCCGACCAGCGGCTCGTTCGGCTACGTCCCGCGCCTGCTCGGCGACGCCGGGGCCAGCGTTGCCAACCCGGATTTCAAGATCGGCATCCACGACGCCCTCGGCGGGGCGCCGGCACTGCTCGCCCTCGCTGCCGCACGCGCGCTGCCGGGAAGCACCGTGCTCGGTCTGCCACTGCACGTCGATCCGACGACGGTCGTACCGCTGCCGCTCGCCCTCACGGGAGTGGGGCCTGGCGGCGGTGCGGGGACCTTCGTGCTGCCGATCCCAGCCCTCCCACAGCTCGCGGGGGCCGAGCTCTTCGGCCAGTGGTTCGTGCTGGATGCCGGCGGGTTGAACGGCATGGCGGCCACCAGCGGGGCGCGCTGGGTCGTGCGCTGAACCGCGACCGGCAGCTACCCCTTGACAATCGGCGGCGTCGGCATAGATATGCGTCACACACGCATAACTATGCCAACGACCGCGACCCC